>JAJQFK010000184.1 GCA_021201175.1 Candidatus Gastranaerophilales bacterium
GTATATATTAACGTAACACAAAATTTTGATGATAATACATTAATAATTAAGGTAAAGGATGAAGGAATAGGAATAAGCAGTGAAAATTTAGATAAAATCTTTAAGAAATTTTCACGTATAGATTCGCCTTTAACCAGAAAAATCCAGGGTAACGGGCTTGGACTGTATATTACAAAAAATCTTATTGAAAAAATGAGTGGTAAAATAACAGTCACAAGCGAAACAGGCGCAGGTACGGAATTTACTCTTGTTTTTAAAGCCGCAAAATTATAAAATACGAAAGGTTACAAGTTCAAAGACAGCTTATGTTGGTAAAAATTGTTTTAATAATTGATAAAAGAAAAGAGCAATCGACAAAATACAGAAAAATTTTGGAGAATAGCGATATTACGGTTTTTACAGCTTCTGATTTTGCAGGTGCACTGAACATTATTAATAAATTTGAACCGGATTTAATACTTATTTCAGACAGTCTTGAATTTGATATAAAAAAAGCAATAAGCCAAATAAGGGTTTTAACGTATAATATGCGTCCTGCTGTAATAGCACTTTCTAAATCGAACCATATTCAGGATAAAATCGACATTCTTGATTCCGGCGCTGATGATTTTTTAAGTGAACCGATTAATCAACAAGAGTTTAATGCAAGGATTCTTGCTCATTTAAGAAGAAACTTTGAGAATTGTTTTTCTGAAAAAACACTTTTATTCAACTCTAAAATTTCATATAAAATGCTAAAACGATTGATTAATTCGGAATCACAATGGGCAATAATGCTTGTGGATATTGATAACATTGAATTTTATAAAGAAATATACGGCGAACTTGCCGCTGATAAACTTATGCAGACATATTCCGCCATAATAAAATCTTCCTTAGAAAAAAACGATTATATAGGACAATTTACCGATGATAATTTTATAGTGATAACAAGCTGGGAAAAGGCTGAAAAAATAGCTAATTATCTTGTATATGCCTTTGAAACCGTAATATCTAAATTTTATAATGAAGCGGATACAAAACGCGGTTTTACATTTTTGCACGGCGATGATTCGGCAGAAGATAAAATAAATCTTGTATCAACAAGTATAGGTGTAATTTCCAACAAGTACAAAAAATATGAAAATATAAAGCAGATAGTAAATTCGCTAATTTCTACTCATAAGCTTGCAAAATACAAATCCGGTTCGGCTTATGTAATTGAGCGTCCAAAGATAGGGGCGGAAAATGCCGTAGAAGTAAAAAAGCAAAATAATAACATACTTATTGCCGAACCCGATGAAGCTCTTTCTGTTTTATTGGAAGCGGCAGCCAGACTGCAAGGTTATAACGTCAAGGCTGTATATGAATTTGATGATATAATTCAGGCAGTTTATGATTTTAATCCTTCCGTTATAATACTGGATGCCGGAAGTTCCGAAAATCTAAAAGGACTTGAAATTTGCAGAAATTTAAAATTTGAAACACAAAATATAAAATCCAATATAATATTTACAACAACCATTCATGATAAAGAAATGGTTTTAAATGCGGGAGCGGATTTATATTTGCCTAAACCGTACGAACTGTCCGTTATTTTCGGCTGGATAAAAAAGTTTAATGAACATTATAATGAATAAGGAGATAGTTATGCAAATTAAAGTCAAAAACGAATCTATATTAGATTTAGAGTCCGATGTGATAATAGTGAATCTTTTTGAAGGAGTTAAAATCCCCGGAGGTGTTACCGGAATTGTTGATAAAGCATTTAACAATATAATAACCGATTATGTTATTAATAAAGAAAACTTTGAAGGTAAATACGGAGAAATCTATCAATTACCGATTCCGGAAAAAAATAAAAAAATTCTAATTGCGGGGCTTGGCAAACAAAAGGACTTTAACAAAGTAAAAATAAGAAATTTAACTGCAAAAATAGTAAAACTGCTTAAAAATTCAGACAATGCCAAAAAAGTTGTATCAATACTTCATGGGGCAGGTATTGCGGGGTTATGTCCAAAAGGCTGTGCTCAGATGATTACAGAAGGTGCAATATCCGGAGGTTATGAATTTAATAAGTATAAATCCGATAAAAAAGAAAACAAAATTGAAGAATTTATAATTGCAGAAACAGACGAAGAAAAATTTAACAAAGCACAAGAAGGTGTAGAAATGGGGATTGTTACTGCAACGGCGGTAAATGAGGCAAGAAACCTTATAAATGAATCCGCACAATATTTGTACCCCGAAACACTTGCACAATATGCAGTAGAAAATTCCGGAGTAAAAACAACCGTTTACAATAAAGAACAAATAAAAGAAAAGGGAATGAATGCTTTTCTTGCGGTATCTCAAGGCAGTATACATGAACCAAGACTAATCCACATGGAATATAAAAACGGGAATCCGAAAAAGAAAATCGCTATAATAGGTAAGGGAATTACATTTGACGCAGGCGGACTCGATTTGAAACCGCCATCATCAATGTTAACAATGAGAGATGATATGTCAGGTGCAGCAGCAGTTATAACGACAATGAAAGCAATTTCGGAATTAAAACCCGAAGTTGAAGTTCATGCAATAGTTGCGGCATGCGAGAATATGCCCTCCGGCAGTGCCTATAAACCCGGTGATGTAATCACCGCAAAGACCGGAAGAACTATAGAAATTGATAATACAGATGCGGAAGGGAGAGTCACGCTTGCAGATGCACTCGCTTATGCGGAAGAACTTGGAGTTGATGAGATTATAGATATAGCTACACTCACCGGAGCATGTATGGTTGCACTCGGAACTGTTGCAAGTGGAATTATGGGAAATAATGACGAAATGGTAAATGCATTTATTAGTGCAGCGGAAAAAGCCGGAGAACGTTACTGGCAAATGCCTATGTATGACGAATACGGCGAATCTTTAAGCAGTGATATCGCAGATACAAAAAATACGGGCGGCAGAATGGGCGGTACATCGGCGGCAGGTATTTTCCTTTCAAAATTTGTAAAAAATACCCCCTGGGTACATTTGGATATCGCCGGAACTGCATTCGCTGAAAAAGCTACTCCGGAAGGAATCAAGGGCGCTACGGGTGTTGGTATAAGAGCTTTAATTAAATACATAATGACACTTAATTGCAGTGGAAATTGCGGTTGTAAATAATTTATACAGCGGCTTGCGTTTTCAAGCGCGCAAGCCGCATTTTAAATTGCTTTTCTCAAGTTTAATCCAGTGTCGCTCGCGTTCCTTATCGCGAAATTTTCTCGGACAAATTAAAGTATGCAAGGGGAAGGAAGAAAAATTATTATGAAGTTTTATACTAAATATCTGTGGTTTAATACGGAAAAACATCGTGAATATATTAACATAACAAACGAAATAGAAGAAATATTGCATGAAAGCGGGATAACCGAAGGAATGATTCTTGTAAGCGCAATGCATATTACGGCGGGAGTATATATAAATGATGCGGAAGCGGGTTTAATTTCCGATATCGATAAATGGCTTGAAGAATTAGCGCCTTTTAATGTTAATTATGAACATCATCACATGGGTGAAACTAATGGCGACAGCCATTTGAAAAGTCTTATTATCGGGCATGAGGTTATAATCCCGGTTACGGCAGGCAAACTCGATTTCGGTCCATGGCAGCAAGTATATTATGCTGAATTTGACGGACAAAGACGAAAAAGAGTAATTGTAAAAGTTATGGGTGAATGATGATTAAAGTTATAAAAACTCAAAAAACTAAGGAAAATAATACAATCACTCTTTATGAAACAGATTCTCAGGTATTTGAAAAAACAATATTAATTATCGGGGTCTTTCATGGAGAAGAACCTCAGGGAGAATACCTTATTAATAGGTATATTCAAACTGATTTATCAAAGATTAAAAATAAATTACTTGTAATTCCCTGTTTAAATCCTGATGGGAAACAAAAAAATCAACGACAAAATTCAAACGGAGTGGATTTAAACCGCAATTTCCCGACCAAAAACTGGAAACTCACAGAAAAAAACGAGTATTTTGGAGGTTTAGAGCCGGCAAGTGAGATTGAAACTAAATTTATTATAGACGTTTTAAATAAATATAAAATTGATTTAATATTATCAATTCATGCTCCGTTTAAAGTTGTAAATTATGATGGTGCTGCAAAGAATCCGGCTGATAAAATTTCTCAAATAACCGGTTATCCTGTTCAAGCAGATATAGGTTATCCGACTCCTGGGAGTTTTGGTACATACGCCGGACGTGAAAGAAACATTCCGGTTATAACACTTGAACTTCCCGAAGATGAAACAAATGAAACATTGTGGAATGCAAACAAAAATGTTTTTAAATATTTAGCCGAAGAATACTAATCAAGAGAGAAAATATCCTGTAAGTCTGCGTAAGTCAATGTTTTGCTTATATTTCTGTCGACTGAAATAACGGAATCCACAAGATTTCGTTTATCCTGTTTAAGTTTCTGAATTTTTTCTTCAACCGTATTTTTTGTAATTAAGCGATAAACAAATACTTTTTTGGTTTGACCTATACGATAAGCTCTATCGGTAGCCTGATCTTCAACCGCCGGATTCCACCATGGGTCATAGTGAATAACATAATCTGCACCGGTCAGATTTAATCCGGTTCCGCCCGCCTTTAAACTAACAAGAAAGATTGGAATAGTAGAATCTGTATTAAATCTTTCAACAACTTCTTGCCTGTTCTTTGTTGAACCGGTGAGATATTCATGCTTAATCCCCTCTTTTATAAGCCACGATTTAACAATATCAAGCATATCTACAAATTGAGAGAATAATAATATTCTGTGACCTTCTGAAATAATTTCTTCAAGCATAGATTTTAATTGTTCAAATTTGCCGGAAGTTTCAATACCTTTTTTATTTTCTTTATCGTAAAGCAGCGGGTGACAGCAGATTTGACGTAATCTTAAAAGTGCGGAGAATATAGACATTCTGCTTTTTTCCAGACCGTTTTGCGCAATAGACTTGAATAATTCCTCTTTTGTAGAATCCAATACTTCAAGATAGAAATCTTTTTGTTCAGGAGTCAACTCACAGTATGCAATATTTTCAACTTTATCCGGTAAATCCTTTGCGACATCACGTTTCATACGGCGCAGAATAAAAGGATAAATTTGGGATTTAAGTCGTTTTTCAACAATTTTTTCGCCCCTGTCCACAATCGGGGTAACGTATCTGTAATTAAATTCAGCTTTATTTAAAAGGAATCCGGGCATTAAGAAGTCAAATACAGACCATAATTCTTCAAGCTTATTCTCGATAGGGGTGCCTGATAATGCCAATTTATGCTGACCGTTTAACATTTTTATGCATTTTGCAGTTATAGATTCAGGATTTTTTATGTTCTGGGATTCATCCAAAATTATATATCTGAACTCATATTTTTTTAATTTTTCAATATCGCGTCTTATAAGTGCATAACTGGTTATTATAATATCATTTTTAGGAATTTCTTTAAAATGTTCTTTTCGGTCTATACCGCTAAGTTTAAGACATTTTAGAGTCGGAATAAATTTCTGAACTTCGGATTCCCAGTTGAATACAACAGAAGTCGGGCATACAACAAGACAGGGAGATTTTTTATCCTTTTCTTTAGCTTTTTGTAATAACGTCAATGCCTGTAAAGTTTTACCAAGCCCCATATCATCGGCAAGTATACCATTTAGCCCGTACTTATATAAAAACCATAACCAGCTGAATCCTTTTAGCTGATACTCTCTTAATTCGGCATTAATACCTTTTGGAAGCGGAACATTATCCATTGTAGAAAAAGTCGAAATTTGTTTCCAAAACATCGAAAATTTGCGGCTCATTTTTAATTTAAATCCAAGATTCTGCATTTCAGAAAGCAAACCTGCTCTGAAAGTTTTTACTATATACTTATTATCATCATTTTTATAAACATCAAAAGTATTAAAAGATTTAAGTAAAGAGAATATATCCGCCCCCGGAACTTCAACAAACCCGTAATTTTTAACCCTTAAATATTTATCTCCTTCAACAATTAAGTCATAAATTTCTTCAAATGAAATAGTTTCATCGCCCACTTCTCCATATAGAGAAACTTCAAAACTGTCAGTTGTATCAGTTGAAAAATCAATATCCGCAACGAGTTTAAACGGTTTTGGCGACAGTTTAAAGAACGACATGTCGTCTTTTTCTTCAAATACCCAGCCTTCACCTGCCTGTTTTAAATAGTAATTATAAAAATCAATAGCATTTTCTTTTTCAATTGCCAGATTATTAGTTTGCATAGGGGCAAACTTACACGCTAACAGCATTCTGTAAGCTTCTTCTTCATGGGGAATATTTCTTTTTACCCAGTATAAAAGATCCTCTTTAGGTTTTTTAATAGTTACATAAGGACTTTTTGAGGCTGATTTTGAATAAGCAACCCTTGTTCCGTCATAATCAAATTCTAACTCTGCTTTTAAAGCGCCGTCGTAATCCAATCCCATAGTAACAATATTTTTAGGCGGACGCTGTTCCAGAGTAAGCTTGTCAATAATTTCAGAAACTTCACAAGGAATAAGCGTTCTTAATTTTGGAAGCTCCTCATATAAAAATTTAGCGCCATCAGCATCTTTGACATCTGTAAAGGTAGATTTTATAAGATTTTGCGGCAACGCAGACAACGCAATATTAATCGGGAAAATTTTATTTTTATATCTTCCCCATTTTAGTTGTCTTGAAAAGTATCTGACTTCTTCAAAAGGAATAATATCCTCCTTATCCGGACGCTGCCAGTATAAAGACAACAAAACATTACCCACCATAGAGAAATTCACGGAAAGCGAAAGTTTCCACTCTTGTGAACAAAATACAAGTTTATCTTTTGATTTGCCGTCAATAACATCATCAGCAAGCGCAAGAAGTTGAAAAAATCCGTCAAATTTTGCTATCGGAATGTCATACCAACCGGCTTTTTTGTCTAAACGGGAATCTTTAAGCAGGAGTTGGAACAAAGCTATTTCAACTTTTTGAGAATTATTTAATTCAAATTCCTGATTGATTTTTTGAGCGGCAATAAACGCTTTTAAAACAGATTCAATATCTCTTATAACCTTGCCGGTATTTCTATCCATTACAAGAATAGAAAAGAAATTTTGGCGCCGTTTGGGATTAAAATGGAAAATATAACCGCCTTGCGGGGCTTCATTCATAACAGTTTGCGTATCAGAATAATCAATATCCGTCTTAAACCTGCGCTCCAAAAATTCATCATAAATATGATTTTCAATAACATTTAATCCGACCGCAATAGCATGCTTGCACCATTTTTCTTTTAAAGGACATGAACAAGAAGGTTCAATGCCGGACTTTTTAAATTTAAGTTCAACATCATAAAAAGATTTGAAATTGCCCTTAACTTTGGCTTTAACACCGGTTTTTCCGACAGTAACAGAAGCCACCTGTTCTTTTTGGCGGTACTCATATCCCCTTCTCCAACTTCCGGGGGTCGAATTATCTTTTAAATACTTAAAATTAAAATTACAAACAGTCATGAAATCTCTTATATTAATTCTGCAAAAAAATATACACACTAAAGTATATTGAGCAGTAACATCCTATAATTAACTGATAACCTACAATCTAATTATACATGAAATAAAAAATTTGGCAAGTTATGAACTGATAAAAAACATATTTACAAAAAATAAATGATAAAGTATACTTTCATTAAGAGATTTATTTTTATAATGA
>JAJQFK010000213.1 GCA_021201175.1 Candidatus Gastranaerophilales bacterium
CTCTCAGGATATTTTAAATTTTATCAATTTTGTTAGAGCAAAAGAATTACGAGGAGCGATGCTGACTATAAATTCTGATAATCCTTGCTATTCTTATGCAAAAGTAGATAATGACGGCTATTTGATTGAAACAAAAGAAAAAGAGGTTATTTCAAACCACGCAATCACAGGGGTATATTATTTTAAATCGGTGGATGAGTTTAGAGATTCAGTTATTGACTTAGTTGTAGAAAGCGATTTATCAAAAGGTGAGTTTTACATGTCAAATGTTTTTAACCACCTAAAGAAACTTACTCCAGAAATCGGAGTATTTGATATTGAACACTTTGATTGCGTTGGAACTCCTGAACAATTAAAACAATTTCTGCAAGGAGGTGACTTTGCAAAAATTTAACAATATTCTTTTATTCGGGGGCGAAACTAAAAACGAAAATATGCCGGTCGGGTTTTATTCTTCACTTGCAATGCTTCCATTGAGGGGAAAACCTGTTATATGGTGGCAATTTCAGAACTTAAAAGAGCAAGGACTTGATGACTTTATTCTTGTAGTTTGCCAAGATAATAAAAAATTGCTTGAATACGCAAAAGTAGTCTTATGCGAGCAATTCAAGATTAAGCTTGTTCAAGTAAACAGTAAAAAGAACATCTTATCATCATTAAAATATGGATTGCAGGTGGCAGCTCTTGAACTTCCTACTCGTGTAATTTTAGGTGATACTATGCTCACTCAAAGCATTGATGATATAACTGATGTGCTTTTTACTTCAAAGAAAATTTCAACTTCTGAAAATTGGTGCTTAGTTGAAAAATTAGAAAATAGCAATTTGTATTTTCACGATAAGAAAAAAAATGTTCCGCTATCAGATAAAGAGGCTCTTGTAGGGTATTATTCATTTGCTGATACTAAGCACATTTTAAACTGTTGCGTTAAATCTCGTTTGTTATTCAAGAAAGAAATTTCAACAGCTCTTATTGCATACCAAGAAAAATATCCGCTAAAGACTAAACTTGTTGACGATTGGTTTGATTTAGGGCATACTTCAGGATTAATTAAAGCTAAAAATAATCTTTTTAGTGCAAGGAGTTTTAATTCAATTTCTGTTGACACAGAAACAGGCTTATTGACAAAAACAAGCACAAAAGTGCAAAAGTTAGAAGATGAGGCATTTTGGTATCTTAATTTGCCTGAAGATTTAAAAATTTATACACCAAGATTTATAAGTTTTAACAAAAACGAAAAATCTGCTGAGCTAACTCAAGAATTATACGGTTATCCGTCTTTGCAGGAATTGTATTTATCCGGCGAGGTTAATCTTGAAGATTGGCGATATATAATTGAAAAGTTGTTTAAGCTGCACAAAAACTTTGAAAAATATTCTATTGATAGAAATGACGAAGCTTTGTTGTGGCTTTATTTTGATAAAACAAAAGAACGTATAAATGAATTAAAACAACAAAATTTATACTGGCAAGGAGTCTTAGAACGAAAATTTGAGTTCATAAATGGTAAAAAAGTCAGAGGTCTAATAGTAATAAAAATACCCAAAATAATAATACATATAAAACAGGTCCGTATTCTACTCCTACTTATAATCAATATAGTTATGGTAGGAACCCTATGCCAAAACTTAAATTCTATTCAAAAAATGATTCTGTTGAATTATTCGGTTATACAATTACTGATTCTTTATTTTATACCTGTACTTCAGAATCTGATATGCCATTTGCTATAGATATAAAATCAACTCCAACTTTTGGATATACACCTTCTGAAGGCTTAAATTATTGGCCGAATTATAATCAAATAAGTAAAAGCCAACAAGGTTTTTATATAAAATGGTTGGCAGAAGGTAAACCTTTTGTTGAGGAGTTAGGATATGCTTACATTTATTATTATGGTCTTGAATACAGAGCGTTAGTTGAAAAACAAGATTTAAAAGATGTTCTATTTGAAGTAATAGATCTAGTAAATAAATTTAAGTGTTTAAGATATGGATATGAGCTAGTCGCTTATTTAATATTATCAATAAAAGATTTTTCATTGGATGAGATAGGTTTAGTATTAAAATTTCTTAAAGAAAATGAACAATACTACACATATAATCCGGCATACAACTCTATTATCAAAAATTTAACTCCAGCAGGACAATATAAGGTTAAATTTTCACCATACCAGTTTTTAAATAACAACGAATATAACAATTTAAGTGATAGAAAAAATGAGTTACTATCTTATTATTTTGATAAAATCACAGAAAATCTTGAAGAATCAGATGATGTTGTAGTAGTAGAAAAAGGAACAGCAACAAAGAAAAAAGGTTCAAAAATACCTGCAAATGTTGAGTCAGGTGAAAATGTAGAGTTAAAGCTGGATACTGAAAAATTAGAAAAAATAAAAATTAATACTTCTGAAATTCATAATGTATTACAAGAGATTTTTGCGGAAGAACAAGCCGAGATATTAAAATCTGAACCAATAGAAAACGATAATTCAGAAGATGATAATAAAACTGAAATAGAAAATGGTTTACAAAATATAATAAATATAATTATTGAAAAAGAAAATTGGACTCGTAATGAACTACTCAATGTTATTCAAAATAAGGGAATGATGTTGAGTAGTGCAATTGACGAAATTAACGAGTGGAGTAACGAAGAATTCGGTGATTTTCTTGTAGAAGAAGATGATGACATATATCTTGTAAATAAAGATGTTGTTAATTTAATTAAAAAATAAAGGATATTATTATGGAAAAAATAAAAATCAAATCAAAAGAAAAGAATGCTATTATAGAATCTCTCAAAGCAGGTATTGTCCCAAAAATTGGCTTACAACATATCCAAGTAGGTAGAGCAGATGAAATAAAAGAAATGATAAAAGATTATGAATTAATTTCTGATGGGGGAGCAAAAACAAGATTTATAATTGGGGAATATGGATCAGGTAAAACTTTTTTCATAAAATTATCTAAATTAATTGCCCATGAAAAAAATTTGGTTGTAGTTTCTACTGATATTACAACAGAAAAAGTATTATGCTCTTCTGATGGAAAATCTCAAAAATTGTTTTCTGAGTTAATAACAAATATGTCTACTAAAACCAAACCGGATGGTGGAGCGTTACGGTCTATTGTTGAAAGATGGGCATCTAAAGTTTTACAAAGTAATGAAAGTATAACAGAAGAAATCATATACAAAGAATTATTGCCATTGGAAAAATACGTTGCTTGTTACGATTTTTCAAAGGTATTAACCACTTATATCAACTCATATCAAAATGGCGATGATATAAAAATGTCACAAGCATTAAGATGGTTAAGAGCGGAATATACAACAAAAACAGATGCTCGTAACGATTTAGGGGTAAGAACAATAATTGATGATAATAATTTTTATGAATATTTAAAATTATTTGCGGGTTTTGTACGCTTAGCAGGATATTCCGGATTAATTGTCAGTATCGATGAATTGGCAATTTTAGCAAGATTGAAATCAAATGTTAGAAATAAAAACTTTGAAAGAATTTTAAATATTATTAATGATTCTTTGCAAGGAACAACCGAATATATAGGATTTATATTTGGTGGTACACCTGAATTTTTAGATGACAAATACAAAGGAATGTATAGTTATGGAGCTTTAGAAACTCGTTTAGCAGATAATCCATTTACAAAAGAAGGAATGAAAGATTTGACAGGTCCTGTGATAAGGTTAGATAACTTATCACAAGAAGAATTGTATATGTTATTTTTAAATATAAGAAATGTTTTTGCCGAATATGATGAAACAAAGTATTTGGTAACGGAAAATGATATTCAAATATTCATGCAATGGCTTATGAATAGATTAGGTGCTAAATCTTTTCTTTCACCAAGAGAATCAATAAAAACGTTTATAGGCTTATTAAGTCAATTACAAAATTATCCAGACACAAACATTTCAAATTATCTTTCAGGAGTGCAAATTCATGAAGATAAAGAACCAATTGATGATGAATTAGTATCATTAACTTTAGGAGAATAATGGAACCTTTTTATTTGTTAAATAAAAAAATACAAAAAATTATTCATGAAATGAAGTGGGAAAATTTTAGACCAATTCAAGACGAAGCAATTTTACACATGATTAATTCTCCAAGCGATATGATAATATCAGCTCCAACGGCAAGTGGTAAAACTGAGGCAGCATTTTTACCTATTATTTCTCAAATTGCAGATAACGGGAAAAATTCTGTAAAAATATTATATATTTCGCCATTAAAAGCTCTTATTAATGATCAATTTTCAAGAATAGAAACTTTATGTAAACATATAGATTTTCCTATTACCAAATGGCACGGAGATGCAAATCAATCAAAGAAAACAACTTTAATCAAAAACCCTGCCGGAATATTGCTTATAACTCCTGAATCAATTGAATCATTATTTCTTAATAAAACTGAATATCTCGGACCGTTGTTTAAGAACTTGGAATATATTGTAATTGATGAAATCCATAGCTTTATTGGCAATGAAAGAGGGTCTCAATTAAAAAGTTTAATTAATAGGTTGAAACATACTCTTGAGATACATCCGTATAAAATCGCACTTTCTGCAACAATTAGTAATTTATCTGATATTGCACAATGGATAAATCCTACAAATCCTGATTTAGTTAAAATTATAGAAGATAATGATAAATCTAAGGATACGGTAGGCTTAATTAAGTGTTATAAAAATATCCCTCCGGTTGCAGGTGTCGATAAAGATGAATTTTCGGAGTTAAAACAAGAGTTATTTAAAGTTATAAAGCAAGGCAAGAATTTGATTTTTGCAAATGCAAAAATGACATTGGAAGAATTTTGTGATTCAATGCAAAATATTGCAAAAGATAATAGTTTCCCAAATAATTTCTATATCCACCATGGTTCACTAGCAAAAAATATTCGAGAACAATGCGAAAATTTGTTGAAGAAAGAATCAAATATTTCAGTATTCTGTACAAATACGCTTGAATTAGGAATTGATATTGGAAATATTGACAGAGTAATATTTTTAGCTCCGCCTTTTTCAGTAGCTTCTATGGTACAAAGACTTGGTCGTTGTGGCAGAAAAGAAAATGCAAGAAAAGAATTTAGATTTTATATAGAAGAAAATTCCATTGATGATAAATCTACTATGCAAGAAAAATTAAGGGTTCAACTTGTCCAAAGTATTGCTATAGTAGAATTAATGTTGAAAGGTTTCAGTGAACCACTCGATACAAAAACTTTTGATTATTCAACATTTGCACATCAAATTTTATCATATTTGGGGCAAACCGGAGGAGCAAATGCCCCACAAATATATCATAATATAGCGGAAATATCTTTTAATAGTTATTTCTCAAAAGAAGACTTTATAAAAATATTGCAAAATTTAAACTCAGAAAAAATTATTTATCAAATGACAGATGGCATAATAACATTAAGCAAATTAGGCGAAAGAATTGTTGAAAACTACGAATTCTATGCTGCATTTATGACTCCAAAGGATTGGAAAGTCGTATGTAATGGTAAAGAAATTGGACAAATATCGGGTAACAACCTTTTGTTTTTAAAAGAGGGCAGTCATTTCCTTTTAGCAGGAAAAAGATGGGAAATTATTGAATTTAAAAATAAAATTCAAACAATCGTTGTAAAAAAAGCACAGGGAAAGAAATCTATAAAATTTAACGGAGGAACCCAAAATATACACAGAGCAATACATCAAAAAATGTTTGAAATTTATGAGACTAATTATGTTCCAAAATATTTATCTCCGATCTCAATTCCTATTTTAAAAGAAGGTTATGAAAATTACAAAACATATATAAAAACATCTGATAGTAATATTCTTCCTGTATTAGAAGGGACTAAAATACAGAATACAATCGGTTTATTGTTTAAATATTGTGGAGTAGATATTGAAGATGGAGGAATAGGATTTTATTCAGCAAGTGAAAAAAATGAGTTAATTAAAATATTGAAAACAATTGATTTTTCACTGATAGATAAGAACTCTATAATAAATTTAATTGACAGATCTCTAAAATATAAGAAGAAATTTGATTATTTATTACCTGATGATATTCTCAATAAAGCATATGAACAGCAATGTTTAGATTTTGATGGCGCAAGGAAGTTTGTAGAAAATTTATAGGCATAAAAGTATGAAAGAACAAATAAACAAGTTTTTAAACAATAAATTTTGTGAAATATTTTTAGTATTAATAATCATTATAAATATTGTATGTCTTGGCTTTGAAACAGACAGAACTATATATTTACACTACAAGACTTTATTTAATCAGATTGAATTAGTTTCTGTAATCATCTTTACAATTGAATATATTTTACTTAATATCACTAGAAAAATTAAAAGATGCTCTAAACCCCTTAATGATTATTGATTTACTTGCTATTTTACCATTCTACCTTCCTTTAAAAGGACTTGATTTGAGAATATTGAGAACATTTCGGCTGCTCAGAATTCTTAGAATATTTAAGTTAGCTCGATATTTTGAAGCACTATAGATGATAGGTAAAGTTATAGTAAAGAAAAAATATGAACTAATAAGTATATTTGGAGTTCTTTTGTTACTAATGTTTATAAGTTCATTTTTAATGTTTTACGCAGAAGCAGATGCACAACCGAATGCTTTTCATAATATTTTAGATACTTTTTGGTGGTCATTAGTAACATTTACAACTGTGGGTTATGGAGATGTTTACCCCGTAACACCGTTTGGCAAAGTTCTATCTGCTATTAAATGTTATTTGCTTTACCAACAAGTATTTTAACCGCTGAATTTTTAAATGAATATAATAATAAAAAATAGCTCTTGTTTATGCTATATTGAACATCTTAGAGGTATTTATGGTAAATAAAGTTTCTAAAACTTATAAAATTATAACAAAGTTATTTAATATTATTTTGACAATGAATATTTGTTCATTGAGGATAATTTGAGGTACAGTGTATGGATATTTTAATTTTAGGTAACGGATTTGATTTAGCACATAAATTAGATACTAAGTATAGTGATTTCTTGAAGTATTGTCAAGAAAAATACAATACTACAAGAAGCGTGGGAGTGGACAAAAGTAACAATTTCTTATATAACAATATTTGGGCTAAGCACTTTTTAAATAAAACTCTTAATGGTGATAAATGGATTGACCTTGAAAATGAGATTTATAATGTAATTGTAAAGTTAAGCAAGCTGCCTTATTTTAAAAACAGCGTTTCACTTGAAAAGTATGAAGATATAGCTTTTTGGATTTCAAAAGATTATATGGAACTTAATTTTGATGAAATTCAAAAGTATTTTAGAAAACCTGAGGGCTTTTATACCCCTAGAGATTGTTATTGTGTAAAAATCAAAGATTTTGTTGAATTTTTATATAGCCAACTTCGAGATTTTGTAAAAGAATTTGAAAAATATTTAATTGAAGAAGAAGATCAAAAAATAAAAAATATGCCTAAATTTAACTTGCGCGTAAATAATGATTGTGCAAGCCTATTAAATTTTAATTATACGG
>JAJQFK010000181.1:0-2500 GCA_021201175.1 Candidatus Gastranaerophilales bacterium
CAAGTATATGAAATAGTTTTTCTGCCGTAACATTTAAATCGTATCCTGCTTTAAATAATTCCGATAAAATATCTTCTGCTTTAGAAAAATCCCGCAATTTTTCACAAACGGAAGCATAATCCGTTTTAATTTTATAATTAGTTTCATCAGTATTTTTTGAAATAATTTGCTCATATAATTCTGCCGCACGATCATAATTTGCCAATTTGGTATACAAAAAAGCCAACTCGCTAATTATTTCCGAGCTGTTATTATCTAAAGCAAGCGCCTTATAAAAATAGTCTATAGATTTTTTGAATTCTCCTCTATTTTTATACTCAAAAGCTTTTTTTAATATTTCTGTTATATTATTACTATCCATTATACTTATTATATTTTTAAATTATTGATTAGTAAAGAAATATATTCAAAAAAAATAAGATTTTAAGATACAATGTAACTATGGAAAAAAAATTTGAAATATGTTCAAAATACAAACCGGCGGGCGATCAGCCCCAAGCAATTGACAAATTGACGCAAGGGCTTAATTACGGCTATGATTCTCAAACTCTTTTGGGAATTACCGGTTCCGGAAAAACATTTACAATTGCAAATGTTATTGAAAAAATGCAAAGACAAACTTTAGTAATTGCACATAATAAAACACTTGCTGCTCAATTATACAATGAATTTAAAGAACTTTTTCCCAACAATGCAGTTGAATATTTTATAAGTTATTACGATTATTATCAGCCGGAGGCTTACATTCCAAGGAGCGATACTTATATTGAGAAATCAGCAACAATAAATGATGAAATAGACAGATTAAGACATAATACAACAAGAAGTTTGTATGAGAGAAATGATGTAATAGTAGTTGCTTCGGTCAGTTGTATATATGGTTTGGGTCTGCCGGAGCAATATTTCAAAGGGGCGCTTGAAATTCAGGTGGGAGATGAAATTGACAGAAATGCTTTTCTTAAAGCACTTGTTGAAATTCAATATAATCGTAATGACCTTGAACTTACGCGTTCCACTTTCAGACCAAGAGGGGATATTATAGAAATAATGCCGGCTTATGAAAAAATGATTACAAGAATTTCTCTTTTCGGCGATGAAGTTGAAAAAATCACAAGAATTAATCCTGTTTCCGGCGAAATAATAGAGAATCTTGACACAACCGTAATTTTCCCCGCTGTGCACTATATTTCGGGTGATGAAGACAAAGAAGAAACTATAAAATTAATAAGACAGGAAATGCAGAATCAAGTAAAAAAGTTTGAATTTGAAAATAAACTTATTGAGGCGCAAAGGATATATCAAAGAACTAATTATGATATTGAAATGATAAAAGAGATGGGATATTGCAGCGGAATTGAAAACTATTCAAGAATAATAGAGCGCCGCCCCGAAGGAAGCGCCCCCGCTACGTTATTAGATTATTTTAATGATGATTTCTTACTTGTAATAGATGAATCCCATGTATCGATTCCGCAGCTTAGAGCTATGTATAACGGAGATCAAGCTCGCAAAAACGTTCTTGTTGACTACGGTTTTAGGCTCCCCAGTGCAAAAGATAACCGACCTTTAAAATTTGATGAATTTTGGGATAAAGTCGGACAAAAAATATTTGTTTCCGCAACTCCGGGAGATTTTGAAAAATCTGTATCTTCTCAATTAATAGAGCAAATTATAAGACCAACCGGTCTTGTCGATCCTGAAATTTTTGTTAAACCTACGCTCAATCAGGTTGATGATTTGATTGCAGAAATAAAAAAGACCGCTGAAAAGAATGAAAGAGTTCTGGTTACTACACTTACAAAAAAAATGGCGGAAGATTTATGTGATTATCTTCAGCAATTAGGTGTAAAAGTAAGATATTTACACAGCGAAATTACTTCAATAGAAAGAGTCGAAATATTAAGAGATTTAAGATTAGGACTTTTTGATGTTCTGATTGGAGTTAATTTGTTAAGAGAAGGGCTTGATATTCCGGAAGTATCACTTGTTGCGATAATGGATGCGGATAAAGAAGGATTTTTAAGGTCTGAAACAAGTTTAATCCAAACAATAGGCAGAGCGGCAAGAAATGTATGTTCAAAAGTTATAATGTATGCCGATAAAGTTACAGATAGTATGGATAAAGCAATAAAAGAAACAGAGCGCAGACGCTCTATTCAAATTGAATATAATAAAGTTCATAATATAACACCGCAGACAATTAAAAAACCCATTGAAAATAATTTATTACAGCTTGTAGCAAGCTATAGGAACATTGAAGATATTGTTGCAGAAGAAATGGCAGAAAATAATATTGCTGACAAGGATTTGCCAAAACTCCTTGAAAAATTAGAAAAAGCAATGAAAAAAGCCGCTTCTGTTCTTGATTTTGAAAGAGCGGCTGAAATACGTAATCAAATAAAAAAGCTTAAAAATCTGCCTTTTTAAGCTTTTTCACCATCGTCCTGCGGGGGGGGGGGGGGGGGGGGGGGGGGGGGGGGGGGGGGGGGGGGGGGGGGGG
>JAJQFK010000181.1:2510-7524 GCA_021201175.1 Candidatus Gastranaerophilales bacterium
TTTCAATCCCGGCTTTAATACCTAAACCAAAAAAAAATCGTAAAAATCCGCCTTTTTAATCATTTTTAACCTCGGCATTCCCCCCCCCCCAGCACTTCGTCAAATAAATCCGAAAGAAACAAGGCAAAGGAGAAAAATGCTACAACAATAGTATAAGAATATAATATGGGTAATACTATTATTTGACCAAACATTTCACTTACCAGTTTGTAAAGCAAAAATACAGGCAGCGCAATTAAAAATATTGATTGAACTAAATAATTTAAAACTTGAACAAGAAAATTACCGGCACTACGCATTATTATATTTAATTTTAAGGCATCTCTCAATTTCCCTCTTCCGGAATAAAGAATCAACGGACTTAAAATTATAGGGGCACAAAAACAACCAATTCCCACATATATTACATTCATAACAAACGGTTCATATGACAATTCACGGCAAAAAGCATATAGAAAATAACAAATAACTGAACCGGGAAGGATACAAAGTATTCCTATTATGGTTTTTAATATAAATTCGGGAATACTAAATAAACTGGGAAATAATGGTACTATATTATTTGTATTTCGATACATAGCTACTGTTGCAGTTCCTAACATTAGTATACTTAACAGCCCGATTGCAAGAAATAAATTTGTTTGACTATTTAACAATTGATTGGCATTACCATTAATTAATATAAATACAAATAATGCATAAAAACTGATTTTGACAAACCACCAATCATCGCTCGAAATACTTCTCAATGAGTTCAGAACAGACGCCATTAATATCCTCCTCTTTTTTTATTTATATACCCGTTATAATTTATCGCTAAACTCGTCACCTTTAATTTTTGTAATAATATTGGTTACATCATTATCATCAAGAGTTTCTTTTTCTAAAAGTTCTTTTGCAATTGCATCAAGTAAATCTCTATTTTCATTAAGTAATTGTTTAGCTGTTTCGTATCTTTCATCAATAATCTTTTTCACTTCTCTGTCTAAATCAGCAGCAAATTCTTCGGAAAAATCTCTTGTTGTACCAAAATCTCTGCCCATAAAAACGTGTTCCTGTGATTTCCCATAAGTCATTGCCCCCATTTTAGTTGACATTCCCCATTGAGTAACCATTTTTTTAGCGACTTCCGTAACTTTTTCAAGGTCACTTGAAGCACCTGTTGAAATTTTATCAATTCCATATACTATTTCTTCTGCGACTCTGCCGCCTAAAGTCATTGTTATCTGATCCAATAATTTTGCTTTGCTGACATGAACCTTGTTATCTTCCGGTTTTGTCCATGTTATTCCAAGCGCATATCCTCTTGGAATAATAGTAACTTTATGAAGTTCATCGCAATTTTTTAACAATTTAGCAAGTAAAGCATGTCCTACTTCGTGGTAAGATGTAATTTCTTTATCCTCATCAGTCATAACTTTGCTTTTCTTTTCTATTCCGGCAATGACCCTATCTATAGCGCTGTCAATTTCTGACATATTGATAACATTTTTATTGTTTCTTGCAGCGAGCAAAGCCGCTTCATTAAGCAGACTTTGTAAATCTGCGCCGGTAAATCCGGGGGTTCTTTTGGCTAAAACTTTTAAATCGACATCTTTATTAAGCGGTTTTCCTTTTGCATGCACTTCAAGAATTTTTTCGCGTCCTTTTACATCGGGCAGACTAACCATAATTTGTCTGTCAAAACGACCGGGGCGCAACAACGCATTATCAAGTATATCAGGTCTATTTGTAGCAGCCAGAATAATGACATTAGTATTTTCATCAAATCCGTCCATTTCAACAAGGAGCTGATTAAGAGTCTGTTCTCTTTCATCATGACCACCGCCGAGTCCTGCCCCTCTTTGTCTGCCTACAGCATCAATTTCATCAATAAAAACAATACAAGGCTGATGTTTTTTTGCTTGTTCAAATAAATCTCTGACTCTTGAAGCTCCAACCCCGACAAACATTTCTACGAAGTCTGAACCGCTGATAGAAAAGAACGGAACTCCCGCTTCTCCTGCTACTGCTTTTGCCATTAATGTTTTACCTGTTCCGGGTGCTCCTACAAGAAGTACACCTTTTGGAATTTTTGCGCCAAGTTTAAGATACTTTTCGCCATTTTTAAGAAAATCAACAATTTCTTCAAGTTCTTGTTTTTCTTCATCAATGCCGGCGACATCTTTGAATGTAACTTTTACCTTGCTGTCAAGCAGCATTTTAGCTTTGCTTTTACCAAATGATAATGCCTGTGAACCGCCTGTTTGTATGACTTTTGCAAGTATTATAAAGAATGCTATTATTAATATTATAGGAAGTGCCGTTCCTAACAGCCCGACAAAAGAAGTAGATTCATTAGATTTTTTAATGTCTATATTAACGTTATTTTCTTCAAGTGTTGAATATAATGAATCATTGTTTGTCGGAATATTAACCCTATAACGCAAATAAGCCGTTACAACATCTTTATCATTAATCTTACTTATTATATTGTCATTAACAGGTATAGCAGTAACCGTGTCATTTTCAATTACAACTTCTTTAATTTCCGCATTTTTTACTTTTGATAGAAATTCCGTATATGTCAGATATTTTGTAGAAGTGGTTGAACCGGTAAAAAGCATTGATGCCAATGCAAGAACAAGTATTACCACAACAAGCCATATTCCGACAGATTGATTTTTATTCATTTTAAGCACCTTATAACTACAAATCTATAACCGGCAATAATTAAATTATATCATGAAACACTTTTTTTAAAAGAACCTGATTTCTGATATTATTATATAATTTCCTTGTATTCTTCCGTATTATTCAATAAGTCGTAGTCAATTTCATTTTCATTATCGGCAATAATAGCAGCAACAACGGCATCACTTGCAACGTTAACGGTTGTTCTGGTCATATCAACTACACGGTCAATAGCAAATAAGAAAGCAAAACCTTCAACAAGCTGCTGCGGTGTCAAGCCTAAACCGTTTAATACAAGTGCTATTGTAATTAAACCGGCGCCTAAAATTCCGGCGCAAGTACTTGAAGCGATGATAGCAAGAAGCATAACCTGAATAATCTGTAAAGGTTCAAGCGTAATTCCGTAAGCTTGTGTCAGGAAAATTACGGCAGCGGTTTGGAAAAGGGCAGTACCATCCATGTTTAATGTAGCGCCGAGCGGAAGTACAAAACTGCAAACTTTATGAGATATGCCTCGTTTTTCACAGCATGCAATAGTTAAAGGCAGAGTTGCGCTGCTGCTTGCAGTACCGAAAGCCACAAGAAGCGCTTCTATTATAGCTGTAAAGAAATTACCTACCGGAACTTTACTGAAAAACTTTAACATAAGAGGATATACAACAAACAGCTGAATACCCAGCCCTATAAAAATTACCGCCAAAAACTTTGTAATTGTGGTAAAAATACTTAATCCGAAGTTAGAAACAGCTACAGTTGTCAATGCAAATATACCGGGAGCTGCAAAAACCATAATCCAATCAGTAACTTTCATTGTAGCCGCGAACACTGATTCAAAGAAAGAAACAATAGGTCTGTTAATTTCGCCGATTTTAGATAATGCAAGCGAAAATATCAGAGCGAAGAATATAATCGGAATCATTTCGCCTTTTGCAAGGGATTCTATCGGATTTTGAGGAATCATATCAAGGAATATATTCCCCAATTGACCTCTTTGTTCCATAAGTGCATTATTAACAAGATTTTGGATTTCAATACTGGAGGACTGTGAAATATAACTTTGTACACCTATTCCCGGTTTAAAGGTTAAAACAAGAAAAGCGCCTATTACAACAGCGGCAATAGTAATTAAAGCGTAATAAAGAATCATCTTTTTTCCGAATTTACCAATTTGCTTGCTGTCGCCGATACTTGAAATACCTACAACAATAGCACTGCAAACAAGAGGAATTACAACCATTTGTATTACTCTTATGAATGCCTGCCCGATTATATTTAAGAATTTAACAAACGGAACCCATGTATCTGAATGTTCATGAAAAAAGTTCCCCAGCAATATACCTGCAATGATTGCTAAAAATATATGCCAATTTCGTTTTATTCCAAGCCCAATGGCTACAAATAATGTCTGTAAATGTAACTTCATATCAACCTCTATTCAAATTATAATTAATCATATTATGTCCGAACACATCGGAGTGAAATAATTGTACAATTATTTAAATAATAATTCAATAATGTAACAATCTGAATTATTTTTTATTCTATAATAATATTTGAATACAGATTATTGAAAAGAGTTGTTCATGGATTTAATAAAAAATAAAAAATTTCACTTTGTAGCAATAGGCGGAGTAGGAATGAGCGCATTAGCAGTATATCTTGCAAATCACGGCGCCGTTGTTTCGGGAACGGATATACAGCAAAGTAAATATACACTTATTCTTGAAAATGCCGGCATCAAAGTTAATATAGGACATAATGAAAATTTAGTTGAAAAAGACATGACTATTGTTGCGAGCAGTGCTGTAAAAAATACCAATCCTGAAATAATAAAAGCAAAAGAACTCGGATTAAAAATATATCATCGTTCAGATATTTTAAAATTAATATCCGATGAATTTTCTAAAAGACAAGGCTCGTATTTTATAGGCTTTTCCGGAACCCACGGGAAAACGACAACAAGCGGTTTATGTTCATACGTTTTATCAAAGTCGGGTTATTCACCCTCTTATGTTGTAGGGGGTATAATTCCCGAATTGGGTAATAACGGTATATTTGACGGAGAGAAATATTTTTGCGCCGAATTAGATGAATCTGACGGCACCATTCAAAAATATTCAACCGATATAGCCGTGATAAATAATCTGGAAGAAGACCATTTGGATTATTACAAGAATGGTTTTAAAGATATAGCCGAAACATTTAATAAATTTTTGTCAAACAATCCGGCTCAAAAAGTTATTATAAATACGGATAATTCAGGCAATAACAGTTTTATAAATTTATATCCTGATTATAATTATATAACTTTCGGAATAGAAAACACTGCAATGTACTATGC
>JAJQFK010000104.1 GCA_021201175.1 Candidatus Gastranaerophilales bacterium
TTCTATTTTTTTTAAACAAAATGTAACTAATTATTTGACATGTACAGCAATGACGCTGCTGCCCGAAATGGAGGAAAATCCAATAAGCAGATTTTCCGTAGAGTAAGCCTCAACCGTCTTTGCGAGGAGTGTAACGACGTAGCAAATCCAGTCCTAAAGATAGCAGAGATTGCCACGAAAATCAAAGATTTTCTTGCAATGACGAAATTGTTTGAGCGCTAAGCAAATCAAAGAAAGTCATCGAAAAATGCGCTCGACACTATATTAAGAAAGATTCTTCAATTGTAATTGAACTGTTCGTTGTATCAAGTTCAGCCATTACGGCGATAGGAAAAGTATCTTTTATTTTTCCGTGTGTTATTTGGAATCCCCGGATGAGCGGAATATTAATTTTATTTGAAAAATCAGTAAGCATTTCATCCAGCAATTCAATATTTTCTATATTTTGGAACTCTCCTATAGCAATACCTTTGACATTATTTTTAAGTTTATCAATGTTAAAAAGCTGTGTAAGCATTCTATCGATTTTATAAACCGGTTCATTTAAGTCCTCAAGAAGTAAAATAAGGTTATCGTCCGGAATAAAATCAGTTCCGCATAATGAAACTAAAGAAGCAAGATTTCCGCCCCACAATCTGCCATTTGCCGTTCCTTGTTTATATACATGCGGTTTCACGGCTTTAAATGAGTCAGCTTTGCCGCAGAGGGTTTTGAAAAAACTTGATTTTGTTATTTCTTCAATATTTTGTGAAAAGTCACCGTTTGGCATGGCACTATGGAATGTAATCAAACCGGTTTTTTGGAAAATCATATTTAATAAAACCGTTATATCCGAATACCCTGCAAAAATTTTGGGATTATTTCTTATTATATTCCAGTCTATTAAATTAATGAGCCTTAATGTGCCGTATCCTCCTCTTGCACAAATTATTGCGTCAATATTTTTATCAAGAAATGCACTATGCAGTGCATTAGCGCAATCCTCATCGTTTTCGCCCGCCATATAACGATGGGATTTTAAACATGTATGCGAAATTACTACGTTATATCCTTCATTTTCAAAAAATTTTTTTGCTGAATTTATCCGGTCGATTTCTTTAATCTTTCCGGAAACGGCGAGAATTAATATTGTATCCCCTTTTTGTAATTTTTTCGGTTTAATTATTTTCATTATGCATACTTTTTTTACGGATTAATATATAATGATATTAGCAGATATAAACGGAGCCGGCAATTGGATAATAAATATATTCCATTATATAGAAAATACAGACCTCAGACATTTCATGACCTTATCGGACAGGAAAATATAGTGCATGCTTTGAGTAATGCGATAAAATTAAACAGAATTGCGCATGCTTATCTGCTTTGCGGTCCAAGAGGAACCGGCAAGACATCTTCTGCAAGAATACTGGCTAAATCCCTAAATTGTAAAGAAGGACCTACCCTAACCCCCTGCGGAAAATGTCCCGCTTGTCTTGATATTATGAATTCTATTCCTGTTGATGTTATTGAAATTGACGCGGCGAGCAACAGAAGTGTTGAAGATACACAGGCTATTCTGGAAAAAATTCAGTATGTACCCGTAAACGGCCGCTATAAAATATATGTTATAGATGAAGTACACATGTTGTCTAATCACGCATTTAATGCACTTTTAAAGACTCTGGAAGAACCGCCTGAAAATGTAATATTTATTCTTGCAACAACAGAACCTCATAAGGTTCTTGACACCATAATTTCAAGATGTCAAAGGTTTGATTTTAGACGGATTACTACAGATGATATAGTTAAACGGCTTCAATATATTTCGGAGCAGGAAAATATAAATATTACAAAAGAAGCTTTATACTCTATAGCCAAAAATTCACAGGGCGGAATGAGAGATGCGCTTGCGCTTTTAGATCAAATCAGTGTTCTCGGTATAAATAAACAAATAGATGTTCCTGATGTTAATGAGATTTTGGGGAAAATTTCTTTTGATTCATTATATGAGATTGTAGAATGTATTGCTGAATCTGATTGTTCAAAATCTGTTCCGTTAATTGATAATATCTATTCTAAAGGTAATGAACCGGTTCAAATTGTTACAAATTTAACCGGATATTTTCGGGATTTAATGATTGTAAAGAATTGCTCTGACAAAGATTTAATTTATTCTTTAACACAATTAAACGAATTAAACCTTGAAAAAACACAAGAACAAGCTAAAAAATTCTCTGTTTCCGAAATTATACAAATAATTGACCGGCTTGCATATTATGCCGTTCAAATAAAAGAAACAACTAATAAATACATCTGGTTGGAACTTGCAATAATAGATTTAACTAACTATAAGAACCTTCCTTCCGCTGAAAATCTTTTAAAGAGAATAGAGGTTCTGGAACGTCAAATAGAATCGGGTACACATATACAACCTCAAAAGGTAACGACACAAGCAATTCAAAGACCTGAATTTAAAGAAACAATAAAAAATACATCTCCAACACAAGTGAGTGATGTAAATTCAGAAAAACAGTCTGAAAAGCTTGTAAGTCCTGTTCCGGAGGTGGTTAATCCTGAACCGCAAAAAGAAGTAATCCAAAATCAAAAACAAGAACAGCCCTCAGATATGCATACTTTATGGGTATCTATATTACAAAGTATAGACAGCCCTCCAAACAGAGCGTTTTATTCTAATCTTTCGCGCCCTGTTCAAATATCGGAAGAAAAAATAGTTATAGCTTTTTCAAAAGAAATGTTTGTAAAACAGGCAAAAGAGGGGGCGAAAAAACAGGCGCTCGTTGCTGCTGTTTCAAAATATATGAATATTCCAAATCCTAATATTGAAATTATTATTAATGACAATCTGGATTTGACAAAAAAAACCGTAATTACACAGCCTGCGCCGGAAAAGAAAGAAGAGCATGACTTAAGGAAACAGGAAGAAGAAGAATATCAGGCATTTGTGGAAGCTAAAGAAGAAGAAAAAAATGCTCCGCCGGTAAAACCTGTTGATTCATCAAGTCAGGCTGCTATGGTTAAAGAACTTTTTGACGGAAAATATATAAATTAATTATTCCTTTTTTTGTATTGACCGCAAATCAAAGATTTACTGCCCATTTTAGGGTATAAGCACAAATTATCAAAAGAAGTATAAAAATCATTTAGTAAATCATAAGCTGCTTTTGGATTATCTTTGGCAATAAAATCCGCAATTTTTTCCATATCTTCTAGTGCTATACTCTTGATTTGAAGGCTTAATTTACCCATATTTCTCCATCAATTTTTTCATAGCCAAATGACCTTCCAGTGATTTTTTATCATTTAAACCTTCTTCAATATCTCTGTTTAATCTGTCTAAAATTTCTTTATGGATAGTATTTTCTTGAGAAATTAACAGTCTAAGAGCCTCCCTTATTACTTCGCTGACCGAATTATACATGCCCGTAGCAACTTTGTCGTTTACAAATTGTTCCAATGCCGGAGTTAAAGATATATTCATAATGTACCTCATTATTAACAAACTATGCTATTATTATAACAAAGATTGACATGAATTTCAATTAATTATTATACAATTGTAAAGCAAGTTATGTGCAGGATACCTGCAAGGGGGCGTATAAAGTTTTACAGGATTGATAAAATTATTTTTGTTTTGCCGGCGGTGTTGAATTAACTTTAAATAATATAACCAGAGGAATTGCAATGAATGTTACTAACGCCGCAATTTGAAATAAATCAACCAGTGCATACAATTTTGTCTGCACAATAAGTTGTTTGTATAAAAGTGCGTTTGCTTTGTTTGCTGCAATACAAGCGGGATTATAATGCATTAATGCAGTTTTTAATGCTGAAAAATGCGCATTGAAGGCAGGATTATATACCGTCATATTTTTAAGCAGGTGGGATTGATGTACTTGAGAAAAACTTATTGCGAAACTCGAAGCCAATGAAGTAAAAACAGAACCTGCAACGCATTTTGTTAAGCTATGAACACCTGCTGCATTTGCGATTTTTTCTTTGCTTAATGTTCCGAGTGCTATAGCAGTCACGGGTACAATTGCAAATACAGAGCCGAATCCGAATAAAATATTTGATAGAACTATTGCATTCGGGGCAGATTCTAAATTTAGATTTGTGCATAGAGTTATTGAAGCACCTATTAACCCCAGACCTACGGCAATTATTAATCTTACATCAAACATTTTACATAATTTCCCGATAAATAAAAGCGGTATAACTGAAATAACTCTGGAACTTAATGATAATCCTGTTTGTGAAGCTGTGTAATGCATTATCCCTTGAAAGAATTGCGGAATCAAAATGACGGTTACACAAACCAGAGCATTAACAAGAGTTCCCAGAATTGTTCCTACAAAGAAATTCATATCTTTAAATACTCTTAAATTTACAATAGGATTTTTTATTTCCAATTCCCAAACTATAAAGAAAAACATGCTTGTTAACGAAAACCAGCTTAACCAACAAATCCAATCACAATCAAACCAGCCATACTGTTGCCCTTTGTCTAAAACGACCTGCATTGTAAAAAGCCAAAAAATTAAAAACATAAGTCCTATATAATCAACTTTTTCTTTTTTATTGTCTTTTTCAGTATCAGGAACGAGGAAAGGAATTGCTATAAGAGAAATAATTCCGACGGGTATATTAATAATAAAAATCCATTGCCACGAAAAGTTATCAACGAGCAGTCCGCCGACAGTAGGTCCCATAATTGATGATACCATTATGGCAAAAATAAATATTGCCATTGCGTCGCCTTTTCTGTCTTTTGGAAATTCCTGCAGAAGTATTGATTGTGATAGCGGCATTAAAACGCCGCCGCCGATTCCTTGAACGACTCTGCCGAGGATAAGAGTTAACAAGTTAGGCGCTATTGCACAAATAACCGATCCAAGTGTAAATATCAATATGAATATTTTTAAGAAATTCAATCTGGCGAGTTTTCTTTCAAGCCAGCCGGTTAGCGGAAGAAAAATTCCGTTAGCAACCATATAGCTTGTAACTACCCATTTCGCTTCATCGTTTGTAGAACCAAAAGAACCTGCAATATGCGGCAATGCTACGTTAGTGGCGCTTGTTGCCAAAAATGCAAAGAAAGTCGGCAGCGTTACAACAAATGATAATAACCACAACGGGGTTTTTCTTTCATTAAGACTTTGTTCCATTATTTTATTTTAACCTTTGGTATAACAGACATTCCCGGAGTAATATTGTATTTTGAATAATCCTCATCAAATATAATTTTAACGGGTATTCTTTGTACTACTTTTACATAGCTTCCTACAGCATTTTCAGGGGGAAACAAACTTGCCTTTGCTCCTGAAGCTCTTTGAATACTATCAACTCTGCCTTTAAATTTTTTGCCGGGGTAGGTATCAACTTTAATAATCACATCCTGATTTTTTTGCATGTGAGTCAACTGAGTTTCTTTGAAGTTTGCAACAACCCACACTTCCGGTGATACAATTACCATAAGCGGCTGACCTATATTAACATAGTTCCCTTCCTCTACATTTCTTGAGGAAACATTTCCGTCTGACGGCGCATATATTTCTGTATAAGAAAGCATTAATTTAGCTTGTTCAAGTTCAGCCTGTATTTTTTCAATATTGGCGAGTGCTGATTCATCTTTTGATGTAATTGATTTTAAAGAAGCCATCATTGAATTTTGTCTGTCTTTAGCCTGATTATATTCTTCTTTTGCGACATCAAACTTAGTTTTACTTGCATCATATTCTTGTTTTGTGCATATTCCTTCTTTTTGCAATTGAGAATATCGTTCAAAATCTTTTTTTGCGAAATCAAGCCTATATTTTGCGGAAGCAAGGTTTTTATCAGATTGAGATAAATCTGCCTCGGATTTTTCTATATCGTTTTGAGAAACATCCTTATTGGCTTTTGCCATTTTTAATGCGCCTTCAAGTTCATTAACTTTATTTTGATAATCTCTGGGGTCTATTTTAGCAATAAGCTGACCTTTTTCAACATAATCGTTGTCATCAACCATAAGTTTTACTATGTGACCGGACACTTTTGGCGCAATTGAAATAAGTCTGCCTTCAACAAAAGCATCATCAGTGCTTTGATATTTCAATGAGTTAAAGAAAGAAACAATTAAGCAGACTAATAATACTACAACAACTGATACCGGAAGAATAACCCGTTTCTTTTGATATGGTTTTCTTTTTTTCTTTTTATATGCCTTTAATCTGTCTTTGGCATGCTGTTCAAATATATCTTTTTGACTTAATTCATTTTTTTTCATTTTTTCCCCTTTAACCTTTTTATTCAAATTTGCATTAAAATTTATCTTGCAAAACAAGAAAGAAACGTAAATACGTCCTTAGTCTTTTTAAAACCCTTCCGTTTTTGCAGCATAATGCTGTATTATGTTTTGGCTAAATTTATATCTTTTGTTATTATGATAACACAACAAATTTATTTTACAATTATTATTTTATACATTTTCTTTTTCTGACTGCATAACTATACCACAATATGTTTAGTTGTAATTTGGGTTTCCTATTCAAAACATGCTGCTACGTCAATTGCGAGGGCTTTTTTTAAATTTGAATTTGTTTATTCTATTTAAATACAGAAAATGGGGAAAAAGGGGCTCGGCAATCTTTTAACTATCTTTGCGAACTTTTTAAGTAATTTGAATCAAAACTTTATATTCAAGCCAAAGGACATTTGTTTATTAGCAACTCTGGGGCAATATATTGTACTCTTGTAACTAAAATTGAATAAAAATTTATAACAAATGACAAGGCTAAAATCTTTGTTACAAGAAGGGAATCCCCCACACAAAAAAATGCCATCACTCCAACTTTCCCGAATAATCATTCTATCCGTTTTAGTCATACCACTCGTTTATAAATAGACACATGAAATGATTTTTTGTGACAGATAGTTTGATTATTTCGGGCAGTAACAGTATTGAAACTTTATATTAGTTGTAAATTGACATCGATATTGAAAAAAGTGACAGGGTATATTGAGAAAAATACTGTATTGTTTTTATTTATAAACAAATAAACAGGGAACAAAGTTCCTTCTTATGTTCCGGCTTGTACAAATCAATATTTTTTATTTTTTTATTCTATTTATTAATATTGTGATTATATTTGGCTTTCATAATATTTTTAATACAAGCTTAAAATTTTATAAAATAAAAATTATACTGCATTTTAATCAAATTGTAAGTATTTTTCTCAATTTTATAAAATAACTTCTTAGTCAGACGATATTTATATTTTAGACTAATTCTATTTTTCTCAAAATTGTTGTCACTTTATATGCGAGCAAAACTTTATAAAAAACCTGTCCTGAATAGGACAAATTTTTTAAATAGTCCTTTTCGTCCGGTATGATATTTTTATTTTTTCAATTTCCTGACCACTGAAACTCAAATATATCTTGAAAAATCCGAAAAATATAAAGTGACAATGAGTTTAAAAAAATAAAATTCTGCTAAAATATAGACGATATCCGTTCTAAAG
>JAJQFK010000280.1 GCA_021201175.1 Candidatus Gastranaerophilales bacterium
TCACTACGTTCGCAATGACGGTTCAAATACTTTACGTAATTTTTTGCGTCATTGCAATGACGCAAAAAAGCCGGCAGGAGCAAAGCTCCGGAGGTGCTACTCTGTGAGCGCAATAGAAACTTCAAGAAGCGAATTTTCGGACGGACGATAGTCTGGTAAGCGAAAACAAAAGCGAACACAAGGCGGAAGCCAAGTGAGCGGCTTGTTTGAGCGAAAAGAAAATTCAAGAAAGTCATCGAAAAATGCGGGCGACACTAGATTATATAAAAAAAAGGGACATATAATGCCCCAACAATTCGGAATGTAAAAGAAATATTTTTTACTATCCTTCGTGTTACAAAAAATAAGGTAAGTTAGGTTAATGTATGTTGTTATAAATCTCCCGTTATGGTACTGCTGTGTACCTCGTTTTCCCCGCCAGCCGTTAGCCGGACGGTTTAATTTTTTCTCTCTTAATATCTGTCGTTTTGTTTATTTGTGTTTTTTATTCAAATAACTCTTACATATATATAAAGTATTTTTTATATAAAAAATTGCCCTAATAAGCATAAAAAATATATATTTTCTTAACAAAAATTAACAATTATAAACCGGTGTATAATCTGATTAGAAGTGCAATACCTTGATAACTGCAATTTTTGCGTAAAAAATTGCACTCTTGCAGCTGCTACGTCAAATGCGAGGGCTTATTATATTTAAATACCGCAAAAGGGTGAAAAAAGCCTGCGGCAATCTATGTCATTTTTAAGCAGGTTTTTTGAATATTTTTTTATCAAAATTAATCTCCAAATATAACAAAAGGAAGATTGTTCTCAATTGCATATTGTTTTATGAAATCCGTTCTTTCAAACACTTTTGCGCTATTCAGAAAATCAACGGGATTGCCGATTGTTTCGTTTGTATCGGTATTATATGCAAAACCGCCCATTGGGGTCGGGTTTGAGATATACATTTCATTGTATTCTCTTTCGCCCCGTCTTTTGTGCGAATTAATAGAAGCAAAAGCTTTAATTAGTTTTTCTCTTAGTTTCAAAGGTTCAATCTCATTAAAAGATTTATTTTGATTTTGTTCAACGAATTGAACATATTCATCATCATTCATGCCTGCCGCTTCTTTTATGAGATTAGAAATAAACAATCTGTCTTTTTCTCTGTTTGCGCCAAAAATATAATTATCTTTAAAATCTTGAATGTTTTTTTCGTATCCTGAACCCGAATCGGTTTCGCCGCCGCCGTGGATGTATTTTGTATCAACATCAAGCAGTACACCCTGCGGTCTGAACAATCTGTATTTAGATTCCGGTCTTTCCATATAACTGACGGAAAGTAAAGCATTGGAGTCAGGTAAAGAAAATGCATCAAATTTAGCCAATTGGTTAGCATAATCAAGTCCGTGGGCTATAAATTTAATATTGCCTGTATTTACGGTATCGGCACGGTCTGTTGTGATTGTTATTCCTCTTGAAATGCTTCCTTCGGGTAAACCTATTGCTTCCCAATCTTCCACTTCATTGTATTTTATAATAATAAGTCCGTCTTTATCTTTGTATACTCCTTTTATGTTTGTGCTTCCGTCAGAATTTACATTTGTTATTTTCGATTTTATTTCATCCGATGACGGCAATTTTGTTGCAGGAAGTATAGGCTGCGATTTTTTGAGTTCATTTATACATTCTTTTATCATTCCTGCGTAATAATCTGCGCTTTCGCCAAAACTCCTTACGTTTCCGTCAAAATCAATTCTGCTGTTACCTTCTTTTGTATCGTGAAAGGAGTCATCTTTTCTTACAGCTTTTAAATCTGCATGGGTAAATATCAACGACATATCAAAAAGATTATCATGCCTTAAATCATAAGCAGCAGAGCGAATATTTTTAGTTAATTCATCATGATTTTTAGAAGTATTCACTTTGTTGAGCCATTCGTGGTTTTTAATCAAAGTATAAAGCTTAATTTCTTCTTCCTTAGAAAGATTAAATTTTTTAGCAATGTAGAAAGAATCAAAACTTCCTTCATTTTCGTGGGTTTTATCCGGCTTATTGCTTTCTTTCTTTGTTATATCGTGCAGTAAAGAGGCAAGAAGCATAATCTTTTTATCAGAATCATTCAGCTTTTCATACTCCGGATTTTCAACAATTTTCTTCATTACTTTTAATGAATGCTGCAAACAATCGAAATCGTGTGCTTTTGATTGAGTTCTTCCAATCATTGGTCTTAATTCGGGCAGGGCAGAAACTACTTCATTTATGCATTTTTCTACTTTATTATTATTACACTGAATTGGATTATTTTCAGAAAAACGAATAACATTTTCTCTTAAATTTTCCACAACAGCTTTTGTTTTTGGGTCTGTAATTTGAGCAAGTTTTTTCCCGTTGTTTAAATTTACAGGGTAGCCAGTAATTGAATAACCCGTTGTATTTTCCCTATTGTGGTGAAGTTCAAAACCAAAATAATCATACACTTTTTGTCGTTCTTTTCGTGTTAAGTCTTTTACTTTGTCCAATGTATCTAAGATAAAATCATCTTTTGAATATTCTTGTTTAATATCAAGATTATTAAATTCTTCATCCGAAATATTTTTTAAAATATCACCCAGAGAGTCGAGAGTAACATTAAAATTTTTGGCTTCTTCATCAGAAAGAGTATTTGTTTCAATACCTATAGAGCGGACAATAGAAGGTAATAAAGCGCAATATTCCTCTTGATTTTTCGGTAACATAGGAAATAATTTACGCATGTTAGCATTTTCTCTAAACAAATCCGCATTACTTGCAACCAGACTTCTTAATAATTCCCTTTTCTCTGATAACGGAATTTCGTTAATATCTTGTCTGTTGTATAAAGGTAAAAATTTAGCTGCCAAAATTATATTTTCTGTGGATAGTTCGGCGGCTTTATCTTTTCCGATTGTCTTATTTAACTTTTTTAGTTCCTCATAGGATACTTCTTCTTCTTTGGTCAATAAATCAAAGAATTGATTTGGCATTATGCAAAATTCTTTATCATTTAAATATTTATCTATTAATTCACATTTTGATAGAACTCGTTCAGGTGTAAAAGTATAATAAACTATATCTCCTGCATATCGCATAAAATCAGGATTGTTATAGAGTCTTTCATCAGACAGGATTTTATCTGCTATTTGGACTTGTTTAGGGTAATAAATACGCTTAACTACATCTAATGTTTTTTCCATAAAATCACGATTATTAAATAATTTTTCATCAAACAGGAATTTATTTATTATTTGGGCGCCATCTTTACTTTTGATAGAAGAAACTACATCCCCTGCTTTTTTCATAAAATCAGGATTATTGAATAATCTTTCATCAGCTAAGATTTTATCAAGTACATCACATTTTGCTTGAGCTCCTTCGGGGGTATGAGTATTATAAAGTATAGTCCCTGCTTGTTTTATAAAATCGGGATTATTAAATAATCTTTCATCAGACAATATTTTATCTGCTATTTGGGCTCTATATTGGGTATAGGCAGAAGAAACTATATCCCCTGCTTTTTTCATAAAATCAGAATTATTAAATAATCTTTCATCAGACAAGATTTTATCTGCTATTTGGGCACTCTCTTTGGTTTTAGCAGAAGAAACTATATTCCCTGCTTCTTTTATAAAATCAGGATTATTGAACAATCTTTCATCAGATAAGATTTTATCTGCTATTTGGGCTTGTTCAGGGGTTTTGGTATTAAGAACAATGTTCCCCGCTTCTTTCATAAAATAATGATTATTATATAACCTTTTATCAAATAAGATTTTATCTGTTATTTGGGCGCTCTCTTTGGTATTGACCAAACATGCTAAATTTACTGCTTTGCGCATAAATCCGGGATTATTATACAACCTTTCGTCTGAAAATACTTTATCAAACTCATCACATTTTACTTGAGCTTGTTCAGGAGTATTAGTGCTATCAACTATATTTCCTGCTTTTCGCATAAAATCAGAATTACCATACAACCTTTCGTCTGAAAAAATTTTATCAAGCACATCACATTTTGCTTTTGCTTGTTCAGGAGTATCTGTACCACAAATTATATCTCCTGCTTTTTTCATAAAATCGGGATTATTAAATAATTTTTCATCAGATAAGATTTTATCAATTAAGCCACATTTTGTTTGAACTTGTTCAGGGGTATCTGTATTACGAACTATATTTCCTGCTTCTTCCGCAAAAGCAGAATTCTTAAGTAACTTTTCACTTAATAATATTTTATCAAGCACTTTACATTTTGCTTCTGCTTTTTCGGGAGTATCAGTACCACAAATTATAGATACTGCATTTTCCATAAAATTATAAGTATTAAGTAATCTTTCATCAGACAAGATTTTATCTGCTATTTGAACTTGTTCCGGAGTATGGACATAATAAACTATATCGCCTGCTTTGTCCATAACCTTAGTACTATTATAACACCCTTCATTTGATAATATTTTATCCGCTATTTTAGCTTGTTCGGGAGTATTTGTATTACGAACTATATCTACTGCTTTTTTCATAAAATCAGTATTATTATAAAACCTTTCATCTGAAAATATTTTATCAAGTACATCGCATTTCGATTGAACTTGTTCAGGGGTATGAGTATTAGAAACTATATATCTTGCATAATTCATAAATTCAGTATTATTATAGAATTTTTCATCGGAGAATATTTTATTTGCTATTTGGGCGCCCTCTTTGCTTCTGACAGAAGAAACTATATGTCTTGCTTCTATCATAAAATAAGGATTATCGTAGAGTATTTCATCGGATAATATTCTGTCAAGTACATCGCATTTCGCTTGAACTTTTTCAGGAGTATCTGTATCATAAATTATCTCTTCTGCTTTTGCCATAAAATAAGTATTATTATAGAGCCTTTCATCTGATAAGATTTTATCCGCAAGTAAAATATTATTTGGGTTAATAATACTTGAATCTATTTTTTCTCGTAACCTATAATTTTGTTTTAGTTTTTCTTCAATTTTTTCTTTAAGTTTTTCAAATTCTTCATCAGAAAGGAGTGTTAAATCTTCATTATTTGCCGCAGTACCACGGAAACTAACGTTTTCGCCGGCTCTATTATTAATTTTAATCCGATTTATAGCGCCTAAATATGCCATCTGTTCAGATAAATCACCTGTTTTTTGAACTTGTTGATTTCCTTTTACATCTTCACTTTTTTTTGAGCTTTTATTTTTAATCTTTTTTAAAGACTCTGTATTTGCGCTATTGTTAATTTTATCCATAACAAACTTTTATCTTTTTACATCCTCTACTTTCTATATATCGAACTTGTGAGAGGATAACTTTAGTAATTAAAGATATTTTATTATAAATATTTACAATATGCATGGAAACGGTATATGACATGCTTTTTTATAACAAATGATTTTATTATGATTGCAGGCATTCTGAAATTATTGTAACTTCAAATTCGGGATGAAGTTTTAATCTGTTTTCAATTTCTTCAAAAGAAATAAAACCGCCTTGTGCTCCAAAGTTTTCAACAACAGATGCCGCTGCAACAGAGGCATATTTTAAAGCAAGTTCAATATTTGAATTAGTTTTTTCTAATGAAGCAACAAATGTCGATGAAAAAGCGTCACCTGCTCCTAATGTACTTACAACTTTAGCGGGAAATTCGCTGCAATGATAAAATTTATAACCGTCATAAGCATAAACGCCATTTTTACCGTCTGTTATAATTGTAATTTTTGATTTTTCAGAACTAATTTCTTTTAACATTCTAATTATATCAGGGTGAATGATTTCAGAAGAAAATTTTTCATTTTTTGTATCAGGTCTTACATCAAGTCCTGTAAGTAAAGAGGCTTCTTCTTTATTTAATATTATTACTTCTGCTGTTTTTAATGTTTTCATTAAATTCTCTTTACCTTGCTTAATACTGCTGGTTCCAAGATTTATAGCAAGATTTACCCCATGACTTTCCGCAAAATCCGCGACCTCATCAAGAATTTTTGTGGAATTGCCGTTCAAAGGGGCAAGGTAAAGCCATTTTGAATTTTTAATCGCCTCAAAATTAATATCCGAAATTTCAAGATGTGAATTAGCGCCTCTATGTGCTAAAACTGTTCTATCCCCTTGAAAACTCGTTAATATAATAGAGAATCCTGTTTGATATATTTTAGATTTTATAATATTAGATTGGTCAATTCCAAATTTTGAAAGTGTTTTAATAATATTTTGACCTTGAAGTTCATCTCCTATTTTAACAATGGTAGTTGTTTTAAAACCTAAAAAAGCGAAGTTCGCAGCAGTATTAAGTCCTCCGCCTCCGGTTTGGAAATCACATTTATCTATATCAACCTTCGCCCCGTATGGATAAGACATGAATTCCTTTTTGGAATTTATTGAACTAACCGATACAATACTTGCTTCATCTGTTTCAATAAACGCATCTAATGTTGCACTTCCGATTGTTATTATATCAAACATAATTATTCCTTCTCAAAATCTTCCTGCTGATTATTATACCACTAAAGTGCGCGGGGGTGAGAACTATCATAAGATTGTTTTAATCTTTCTGCAGAAACATGGGTATATATTTGAGTATTACTTATACTGCTATGTCCGAGGAGTTCTTGTACTATTCTCAAATCCGCCCCCTTTTCCAGTAGTTTTGTTGCAAAGCTGTGTCTGAAAACGTGTGGTGTTACATGTTTTGGCAGCGCAATGTTATTCATTACATCTTTTACCGCTAATCTTATACTTTGAGGCTGAAGCCTGAATCCTGTTTTATTTATAAAAACAGGACTGGTTGTTTTTGCGGGCGCTTCTTTACAAATTAAATAACGGACAGTTTTTAAATAAATTTCCAAAAAATTTTTAGCCCTTGCTGAAACTAATACTATTCGCTCTTTTGCCCCCTTGCCGAATACTTTTATTTCATTTTCTTCCAAATTTAAATTTTCAAAATTAAGACTGCTCAATTCAGAAACCCGCATGCCGGTTGCATATAACAGTTCTAATATAGCTCTATTTCTATAGCCTGCCGGTGTTTCCATTTTTGTATTATTTAAAACCTGCTCAATTTCTCTTTCTGTAAGGAACTCCGGCAAATTTTTGCCTTTCTTTGGTGAATGTACACCTAATGCCGGATTAGTTTCCGTAATCCTTTCCCGATATAAATACCGGTAAAATGTTCTAAGAGAAGCTATTTTCCTTGCCGTTGTTGTTTTTGTATAGTTAAATTGCTTGATATATAGAAGATAATCCCGAATAGTGGAATAGTTTACTTCCTTTAAACTTTTGTCATTCAGCCATACAATAAAACTTAAAATATCAGAACTGTATGCAGTTACGGTATGTTGTGAAAAGTTTTTTTCAACCTGCGTATAAAGTTTAAATTCCTGTAAATATTTTTTAGAATCCTCATTCATAGTTAGAATTGTAAAAAAAATTTAACAAAAAATCAATAAATGTAGAAATGTTAAGTA
>JAJQFK010000231.1 GCA_021201175.1 Candidatus Gastranaerophilales bacterium
CCCTCGCAATTGACGTGTGCAATGTTTAGCATGAAAAATATTTATTTCATTTTATAAATATATTTATAAAAAATATTTAATTAGTTTTTTTACATGGTAAAGTTATATCGGAAGGGGATTTTATGCAGGAATATAAACATTATCCTGTTATGTTGAACGAGGCTGTTGACGCATTAGAATGCGAAAATGGCAAGTTATATATTGATGCAACTTTGGGCGGCGGCAGCTACAGTGAACTGATTCTTAAAAGAATTTCACCCGATGGGCGTTTGATTGCCTTTGATGTTGATATTGATGCTGTCAATGCTTCAAAAGAACGTTTAAAAGATTACGAAAATTTAACGATTGTTAACGATTCTTACACCAATATTAAGAAATATTTAGATGAATTTAATATAAAACAAATAACCGGCGGAATAGTTTTTGATCTGGGTGCTTCTATCCCCCAATTAACTTCTTGCGAGCGGGGTTTCAGTTTTATGAGCAATTCTAAATTAGACATGCGGTTTAGCCGGTCTGCTGATTTTTCCGCTTATGATGTAGTTAATGATTACAAAGAAGATGAATTGGTACGTATATTCAGTGAATATGGTGAAGAACGCTTTTCAAAACGTATTGCAAAAAAAATTATTGAAACAAGAAAATCAAAGAAAATAGAAACCACTAAAGACCTTGTAGATATTGTTTTTCAGGCAGCACCAAGAATAAAATCCAAAATTCATCCGGCAACAAGAGTTTTTCAGGCAATCAGGATAGAAGTAAATCATGAACTCAGTAATATAAAAAATACTTTAAATGAAGTGCTTACATTATTAGCTCCAAATGCTATAATATCTATAGTAACATTCCATTCTTTGGAGGACAGAATAGTTAAACATTTCTTTAAACGCTATTCAAGAGAATGGATTGGGGAACATGACGGATTAAATTATAATGCACCGCTGTTGGAGTTGGTTAATAAAAAACCTCTTTTGGCAAGCGAAGATGAAATTAAAATTAATCCTCCGTCAAGGTCGGCTAAACTTAGAGCAGCAAGAAGAATAAGTAATAAATAATAATTAATAATTAATAGTCAGGGAGATATCATTGGGCAGAAGTTCAATAAAATATATAGATAGTACATACATGTATAAACATGCGCCTTTACCTTCCGGCGCCGCAACAAATCCTGTAATTTACGGCAGATTTCCAAAACATTTTGAACAAAAATCGTCTGCTGAAAGTCTAAATAAGTTTTTAACATGCGTGCTTTTATGGTTAACTGCTTTATCGTTGGTAAGCTATTATTTTGTTTCTGACGGTGAAAAAAGAATGAATGTGTTAGGCAGAGAAATTGTTGCTTTGAATAATGAAAATATAGAACTTCAAAATAAATTAGATAATCTTCATTCTTTTAATAAGGTTGATGAAATTATTCAAGGTAAAACTTTATTAGATACAGCAAAAAAAATTATAGAAATACCTGCTGCTGATTCTCTGGCTTCTCTTGAAACAAAACCTGCTCCTGTAAATTTCGGTTGGACTATCGGATATTAATTTTAGTTAAATAATTAAAACTGATTAATATTGTCCGAGAAAATTTCGCGATAAGGAACGCGAGCGAAATTTTTGAGTGGCACCTTGAAAAGGTGAGCCCCAATTTTTCGGTGACGAGGAGTCATCGAAAAATGTGGGCGACACTAGATTATGTTTGTGCTACGCTGTTTGCAGGGGATAATTATATGAAGCGGAAAATAGCAGAAGATAAAACAAAAGAAATTGAATCACGCATAAAGATTGCGCATATATTTATACTTGTTATGTTTTGCGTTTCTATAATTTATTTATTTTTACTTCAAATTGCGGACATAAGACATTATAAGCAGCGGGCGCAAAGCCAGAGGCTTAGTAAAAACTTTATTATGCGCGGACAAATCGTTGACAGAAACGGATTAAGACTTGCAACGGATCAAACTTCTTATAATTTGTATGCCCACAGAGAATATTTTGACCATACTCCGGAGGAACTTGCCGAAAAACTTTCGCCTTATTTGGATATGGATAAATCTTCAATTGTACAAAATATAAAAAAAGGGGCAACTGTAATACTTCTAAAAAAAGATGTTGACCGTGAAACCGGAGAGAAAATAAAAAAATTAGGTTTAAGAGAGTTAAGTCTTGATAAAAAAAATGAACGTGTATACCCGCAAGATGAACTGGCGGCACATATTATAGGATATTATAATCCGGATGCGGATACAGCCTCGGGAGTCGAATTGAGTGCAAAGCAGAAATTACAGGCAGCAAATGAGGATATAACGGTTCAAAGAACACCAAGGGGAGATATAATATTTGATAAAACAATTGACCCTGTGCTGGCTTCTACTCCGCAAGTCGGGCAAACAGTTACACTTACAATAGATTCTGCAATACAGCATGTTTGTGAACGGGAATTATTAAATATAATTAATGAAAAAAAAGCGGCAAGAGGCGCTGTTATAGTCATGAATCCAAAAAATGGAGAAATATTGGGTTATGCGGTTTACCCCAGATATAATCCGAATAATTATAAAAAAACAGATGCACTGACTCTAAAAAATTGGACTCTGACTGATGTTTATCCTCCGGGGTCAACATTTAAAACTTTAACTGTTGCGGCGGGGATAGAAAGCGGAAAAATTAATGCAGCTTCTAAAGTATTGGATACAGGAAAAATGCAGCTCGGAAATTGGACAGTCCAAAATTATGATTACAATAAGAATCCTAATCCGGGCATGATAAGTTTGGTGTATCTTTTTGAACATTCAAGTAATGTTGGAAGTGCAAATATAGCTTTAATGATGAGTCCGGTTGAATTTTATAGTATTTTATCAAATTTCGGAATCGGTAAAAAAAGCGGTATTGATTTGGCGGGAGAGTCTACGGGGCTTTTGCCGAAACCCTTTCAGTGGGATAAATCAAGACAGGCTACAATGGGCTACGGATACGGAGCTTCTGTTACGGCAATGCAGATGGTTTCGGCGGTAAGTGCTCTCGCTAATGACGGTGTAAGGGTTACCCCTCATGTTATTAAATATTCTCCCGAGGAAGAAGCCGAAAAAGTTAAAAGGGTTCAAGCTGTATCTCCCGAAACTGCTAAGCTGGTTACTATGCTTTTAGCACAAAGTGTTGAAAACTCACGGTCGGTTATTAAGCTTGACAGATATACAGTCGCAGGCAAAACCGGTACTTCTAAAAAGCCGAAGGAAAAATCCAAAGGATATTCAAATGCTTTATATGCTTCTGTTATAGGATATCTTCCGGCAAAAGATCCTAAAATGCTTGTTTATGTTGTTGTAGATTCAGCGTCAGCGGGCGGGCCCGTTTATGGCAATACTGTTGCCGGTCCTGTATTTAAAGAGGTTGCTAATCAATGTGCGAGAATTTTAAATATTCCGCCTGATAAAAATGTAGTAGAATAAAGTAATAGAAATAATTTTAAAAAGGAATATTTTATGTTATTGAGTAAATTAATAGGTTCATTAAAGGATTATAAAACGGAAAATTATAAAGATGTTGATATAACAGGAATTAGTTACAATTCTAAGGATACAAAATCAGGTGATATTTTTATATGTATAAGGGGAGAAACGGCAGACGGGCATATTTATGCGCAAAATGCCGCAGATAACGGGGCTTCTGCTTTATTTTGCGAGGAAAAACTTAATATTAATATTCCGCAGATTATTGTTAAAGACACAAAGCGGACTATGGCGTATATAGCTTCAGCTTTTTATAATGAACCTTCACAAAAATTAAATTTAATCGGAGTTACCGGTACAAACGGGAAAACAACTGTTACTCACTTAATACAAAGAATTTTAGAAGAAAACAAAGAAAAATGCGCACTTATCGGTACACTGGGGTATAAACTTTCAAGTACAGATGAATATAAAGAAGCTAAACATACTACTCCTCAACCGCCGGAACTACAGCGTGATTTGAAATTAATGCTGGATGACGGAATAAATAATGTTGTTATGGAGGTAAGTTCTCATTCTCTTGAACAAAACAGAGTCGGCTGCTGTTGTTTTAACGGCGCTGTTTTTACTAACCTGACTCAAGATCATTTGGATTATCATATTACAATGAAAAATTATTTTAAAGCAAAGGCAATTTTGTTTGAGAATTTAAAAGAAGGTTCGTTTGCAGTTATAAATGCTGACGATAATTATGCAAAAGATTTTATATCAGTTATTCCCTCAGGTGTTAAAGTTATAACCTACGGGGTAAAAAATCAAGCTGATGTAAAAGCAGAAAATATTGATTTCTCAATTGACGGGGCAAAGTTTACGATTGAGTTTAATAATCAGCTTGAAAAAATGAATCTTCATTTGAACGGAATGTTTAGTGTATATAATGCACTTGCGGCATTTAGTACAGGTCTTGCACTCGGAATAGATTATAAAACAATTATAAATGCTCTGGAAAATACCGGAAGTGTTGCCGGACGATTTGAAATTGTGAGTAAAAAACCATTGGTTATAGTGGATTATGCACATACTCCCGACGGGTTGGAAAATGTTCTGAAAGCGGCAAGAGAATTAACTCCTGTTCAGTCAAATTTAATTTGCCTGTTCGGCTGCGGCGGAGATAGGGATACAACAAAACGTCCAAAAATGGGTAAAATAGCAGATGAACTATCTGATAAAGTTGTAGTTACCTCAGATAATCCGCGAAGTGAGGATCCTCAATTGATTATATCGGATATTATGGCGGGAATTAAAACGGTTGATACACAGAGAATATTTGTAGAACCGGACAGAAGAAATGCAATTAAATTTCTAAAAACAATATCTACCCCCTTAGATGTTATTGTAATAGCAGGAAAAGGGCATGAAAATTATCAAATTTTGAAAAATGAAACAATTCATTTTGATGACCGTGAAGAAGCGGGAAAAGTGTTTGCTGATGTTCAGCATGTATAATGGAGGGAAATAATGAAATTAACAATATTAGGTCCGGGGTGCTGGGGATTAACATTAGCATGGCTGTTAAATGATAATTTTGAACAGGTCTGTGTATGGGGCAGAAAAGAAGATATAACAGATGAACTTCGCAAGTATAAAAGGACATCGGCGCCTTTATGCGTTCAACTGCCTGAAAAGACCCAAATTACGGATAACTTAAAGACTGCTGTATCTGATGCGGATATAATATTACTGGTGGTCGCAACTTCCGGAATACGACCTGTGTGTAAACAATTAAAAGAAGTCGGTTTAAAGGATAATCAAATACTTGTTAACCTTTCTAAAGGTTTGGAATTGCCTTCATTAAAGCGAATGTCGGAAGTAATAAAAGATGAACTTCCCGATTCAAAACTTGTAATACTTTCAGGCCCTACACTTGCAAAAGAAATATTAAACGGGTGTCCGACTGCTGCAACAGCGGCTTCTGATGATTTCGCCGCTGCCGAAATTGTTCAAAAGAAGTTGAATGTTCCGTCAAAATTCAGAATATATACAAATTCTGATGTTATCGGTGTAGAACTCGGAGGAAGTTTAAAAAATGTTATTGCAATAGCATCCGGATTTGCAGACGCAATGCATTTAGGTGATAATTGCCGCGGTACGCTTTTAACCAGAGGGATGGCGGAAATGGTTAGAGTAAGTACGGCATTAGGGGCTAATCCTTCAACCTTATACGGACTTTCAGGCATGGGAGATTTGATTGCAACCTGCTCAAGTCCATACAGTCGTAATTTTACGGTTGGTTCTATGCTCGGCAAGGGTAAAAAAATAGATGATATTTTAAAAGAATTAGGTTCTGTTGCCGAAGGAGTCAAAACCTCTAAGGCGCTTTGCGAATTAGCTAAAAAGTTAAATATTGAGGTTCCTGTTTCTAATGCAATTTATGAGGCGGTTTATACAGATATAACTCCTAATGAAATTTTGAGTAAATTAATGAACAGAAAACTCAAGCCGGAAGATGAGTATAAATTTAGAACAGTATAAAACATGACAGATAAAACAAAAACAAATTTTGAAAAATTAGTTTCCGACGGTTCAGTTTTGTATAATGCCGGAAAATATCGTGATGCTGTTAAACTTTATAATACTGCATTGATTATGTCAGGCAGGATTGATAATATTACTCTTGCGGGTCTATATATTAAACTTGCAAATGCTTTTTATAAATTGGAGGATTATGACAAATCAACTTATTACTATGAAAAGTATTTAAAAATAATTCCGCAGGGGCAGACAAGCGTATTTTCAAGATTGGCTCATAATTATTATTATTTTGATTCCGATAAAAGTATTGATTATCATAATAAGGCGCTAAATCTGGAAATTAACAGGTATGATATTTCTTGTAAAATATTTGCAATGACAAAATCTGCCTACTATACTCAGCAGGATATAAAAGATGAAGCTGAGTACGAAATTTCTCAATTAAAGCAAACAATTTACAGCGATATTGTAAAGTATAACCACAGCGAAAAGAAAAAATTTCCGGATAAAAAATTGACAATCGGCTATTTTTCGTCTGACTGCAACGGACATACCATGATGAATTATATTATTCCCATCTGGAAAAATCATGATAAATCCAAGTACAATTTTATTATTTTTAGTTGTTCCGAAAAAGAGGACTATAAAACGGAGGAAATATCTAAAATCGGTATAGAAATAGTAAAATGCTCTAAGTTATCAGATGAAGAACTTGCAAATTTAATATATACAAAAGATGTTGATATTCTGGTTGATTTATCAGGGTATACTCATTTAAAAAGCTTTGTGCATTTATACAAACCTGCTCCGGTAATAATTTCATATCTCGGGTATTTAAATACAACGGGCATGAAGGAGGTTGATTATATATTAACAGACAAATTTACAATCCCCGAAGAAAAACAATACCTTTATACTGAAAAACCATTATATTTAGACGGCACATATCAAATTTATATGGATAAAAAAGTGCCGCCGATAACTCCTTGTCCCTATAAAACTAACGGTTACATTACTTTTGGCAGTTTTAATTGCAGTTCTAAAATAAATGATACGGTAATATTTTTATGGTCCGAAATATTAAAAAAAGTTCATAACTCTAAATTATTAATATACAGAACCCAATTAACAAAAAAGATAATAAAATTTATGAGTTCAAAATTTGAATCCTTTGGAATAGATGAAAAACGTCTTATATTTAGTTCCAGAGTCTTTGATTTTCATTATAAAGCATATTTATTGGCTGATATTTCTTTGGATACATATCCTTTTAGCGGTATGTCAATTGCAATAGAAACAGCATTAATGGGAGTTCCGACAATAAGCCTGTATTCTGACGGCATGCAATCCAGAGGCGCTTCCGGAATTAATATTGCATTGGGTTTAAAAGAACTTACAGCAGCATGCGGTGATGAATATATAAAAACTGCCGTAGAACTATCACAAAATA
>JAJQFK010000116.1 GCA_021201175.1 Candidatus Gastranaerophilales bacterium
TTTCTGTCGATTTCAATACCTGTTTTTGCTTTGATTTCTTCTGCTAATTTTTTAGTAGTAACAGCGCCGAAAAGTTTTCCGCTTTCACCTGCTTTTGCACTAAGTTCTAAAACTCCGGATTCTTCAATTTTCTTTGCGATTTCAAGTGCTTCAGCGTGAAGCTTTTCTTGTTTAGCTTTAATTCTTGCCAGATTCTTTTCTCTGTTTTCTTTAGCACCTTTTGTAGCCGGTTCCGCAAAATTTTGAGGCAGCAAAAAGTTTCTTGCATAACCGTCTTTTACGTTAACTATATCACCGGCTTCACCGATGTTTTGTACATCTTTCTTTAGAATTACTTCCATTTTTATATCTCCTTAACATTATATTTTTTTGTATTAAAATCATAATAAAAACATAATAAAAAGTCACGTTTTTTATCTATAATTGTTTTTTTATTCCTGATTGTACCAAATTTGCAGTTTATTTGCCGGTTCATTTTGACAAGTCGGTATTTTTTTAATACAGTTATTAGTGTAGAGGGTTTTTTATATGAAAATTAAAGCTGAAAATCTGGTCAAAATATATAATGACAGAACGGTTGTTAATGATATATCAATTGAGGTTAATAAAGGTGAAGTTGTTGGTTTGTTAGGACCTAACGGTGCGGGGAAAACGACCACTTTTTATATGGTTGTCGGACTTGTAAGACCTGATTCGGGTAAAATTTTTATTGATGATATCGATTTGACTAAAATGACAATGGATAAACGCGCTAAACACGGTATCGGTTATCTTCCTCAAGAAGCTTCTATTTTTAGAAAACTTTCTGTTGAAGATAATATTAAACTTGTTCTGGAATTAAATGATAAGCTTAATAAATCCGAAAAAAAGGATAAACTTGAAGAATTACTTGATGAGTTTAGTATCAAAAAATTAAGAGATGTTTCGGCGGTTTCTCTGTCCGGAGGGGAAAGACGACGTGTTGAAATAGCAAGAGCACTTGCCGCAAGTCCTGAATTTATTCTTCTTGATGAACCTTTTGCCGGCATTGACCCTATTGCTATCGGCGAAATTAAAGACAATATTAAAATATTATCGGATAAAGGACTTGGTGTTTTAATTACAGACCATAACCCTAAAGCTACCCTTTCTATCACAGACAGAGCTTATGTCATTTTTGACGGAAAAATCAAAATTAAAGGCTCAAGAGATTATATTGCTAATGATAATATCGCTAAACAATTCTATTTGGGAAAGGATTTCTCTCTTTAATGAAAGTTAAGCTTCTTGATAAATATATATTATCTCAAGTTTTTTGGACTTGCTTCGGATGTGTTTTTGTATTTATGATTATATGGATTATGCCGGAAATATTGCTTAAAACTGTTCAGCGCACTATCAGCGGGCAATATTCAATAGAAACAGCTATTTCAATTATATTGTTTGAACTTCCTAAAGTTCTGAATATCGCTTTGCCTGTCGGTATGCTCATTGGTTCTATTATTACTTTTGATAAATTGAGTAAAGATTTTGAAATTACCGTTATGCGCGGTTCGGGTTTTCCTTTTTTCAGAATTATCATTTCTGTGATTATTCTTAGTGTTTTTGTTTCCGGATTTACGTTTTTTGTCGGTTCAAGACTTCTTCCCTTCTCTGCTTGTAAACTCAAAGATATAAAAGGTGAAAACAGAATTTCGCAGTTCGTATTTCCTGTTAAAAATTCTGATGATACTATGAATAAAATACTAATAGTTTCAAATTTTGATAATAATAATATTAAAGATGTTATTGTTTTAAATTTTTATGACAGGTCGGAAAAAGGTTCCAGTTTGCTCTCCAGTATCATTGTTTCTGATTATATTAAGTACGATTATAATAGTTGGACTATAAATACCGCTAAAAAATATTTAATTTCTAAAAAAGGTGTTTTTGAAAAAATCGAAAATATTAAAAATTATAAAGTTTTAGAAAACCATAGTGCCATCAATGCTTATAAATTAATGAGATATTCAGTAAATAAAGACAGAGAACTCACAAATACCCAGATGTCCGAATATATACGACTTTTAAAACAAGAAAAAATGGACGATGAATATAGATTTATGCTCAATAAATATATTCAGCGCTTTGTTCACGCTCTGATGTGCGTACTGTTTGCGATTCTCGGCTGTTTACTGGGCTTTTCTCAACCAAGAGAACAAAAATTCCTCGGGCTGTTAATTGCTGTATGTATAATATTCGCATATTATATTACAATGCCGTTTTTTGATATGCTTGCAGAAAAGGCTGTTTTATCCCCCTGGGTTACAGCTCTTATTGCGCCTGTATGTGCTTCTGTTTTAATCATAATTTTAAAAAGGATAAAAGACTTATGATAAAATTAAAATTAGAAATCTGTTTAATATTAATATTTTCATTTTTAACTGTGAATACTGCGTTCGCAAAAATAGGGAATTCCGGTTACAGAATTATAAATGACCCAAAAGGTGTATATGTTATTGAAATAAACACCTCAAAAATAAAAAACGGATTGGTTCCCTACTGTTCTCATTCATTAGAAACAAATAAAGAAATTTTTGATAAAACAGGTGCTAAATTTTCAGTTAATGCAGGTTTTTTCGACCCTAAAAATCAAAAAACCGTTTCTTATGTTATAGTTGACGGTTATGTAGTTTTGAATCCCAAAAATAACGAAAATTTAATGAATAACAAAGTATTAGAACCATATATGGATAAAATTCTTAACCGTTCTGAGTTTAGAATTATGTCAGATTCAAAGGGACATTATGTTTATGATATTGCTCCTCATTTCGACAAAATACCTGACGGTTTAACCTTAAAGCATTCAATTCAAGCAGGTCCTTTATTATTCCCCGAATTGAATTTAGAAAATGAATTTTTTGTTCTTGTCAAAGACGGGAAAATTATCAGTGAATCTGCCTCTGCACTTCAAAAGTATGCCAGAACCGCTATCGGAATAAGAGATAATAATGTTTACATTTTTGTTGTTACAAATCAAACACCCATGACTCTTGAAGAATTAGCTGATTTTACAAGAAAATGGGGTATGCAAAAGTCCATGGCATTTGATGGCGGCGGGTCAACTTCTTTTGATTCTAAGGATTTTCATATTATTTCAGAAAAAGATAATCAGGCAAGAAAATTAAAATCATTCTTAATTTTAAAGTGATTCCAAATAATCTTTAATTGCGATAAGTCCAAGTTTATAGCTGCCGGCGCCGAATCCGGTAATTTGACCTATACAGGCGGGAGCGGTAAGTGAAATCTTTCTGAAATCTTCTCTTGTGTGTATATTAGAAAGGTGTATTTCAACTGTCGGAATGCATACAGCTAATATAGCATCTCTTATTGCGACACTGGTATGAGTATAAGCAGCAGGATTTATTACAATTCCGTCATATACTCCTTTAGCCTCTTGTATTTTATTTACAAGCTCGCCTTCTATGTTACTTTGATAAAATTGGATTTCAATATTTAGCTTACGAGATTCATCTTTTATGTAATTTTCTATATCTTTTAATGTTTGAACCCCGTATTTATCCGGTTCTCTTGTGCCGAGCAGGTTTAAGTTAGGACCGTTTAAAAATAAGATTTTCATTATATCTTCCCCTTATTAATAATTTCTTTTGTAAGTTTTCTAATTTTAATATCTTCTTCTAATATTTTCTCTAAATCAGGATTCTTAATCGGGGTATATGAATCAAATATTAGTTTTGTAATTTTATAAATATCAAGAAATTTTATTTTTTTGCTCAAAAAAGCAAAAACAGCTTCTTCATTAGCGGCATTCAGGCATACTGTTGCAGTGCCTCCGATTTTACCGGCTTCTATTGCCAATTTTAACGACGGAAATTTTTCTAAATCAGGTTCGTAAAATTCAAACTGTTTTGCTTTTATAAAATCAAAACTTTCAGTTTCAATCCCTTGAACTCTGTCAGGATACGTAAGCGCATATTGTATAGGAATATGCATACTGGGAATTCCTATTTGTGCTATTATACTGCCGTCAATGTACTCTACCGCACTATGCATATAGCTTTGAGGATGTATGACAACTTTTATGCTGCTATAATCAATATTAAACAAATGATGTGCTTCTATGACTTCCAATCCTTTATTCATGAGTGTTGCAGAATCAACAGTGATTTTTTTACCCATTTTCCATCTTGGATGTGCAAGTGTTTCGTCAAGATTAGCATTCTTCATAATTTCTTCCGAACTGTTTCTGAATGGACCTCCGGAGGCTGTTATAATCAGCTTTTTTACATCGGTTCTTCTGTTTATGCATTGAAAAATCGCCGAATGTTCGCTATCAACGGGAAGTATCTGCACATTATTTTTTCTTGCAAGTTCCATAACAAGTTCGCCTGCCATCACAAGCGTTTCTTTATTTGCAAGTGCTATATTTTTTTTATTTTTTATTGCCTGAATAGTCGGTTCTAATCCTATTTTTCCGGATACTGCAACTAAAAACAGTTCAGGTGAATTTAAAGATGAAATTTCCGTTAAACCATTTGACCCATATAATATTTTCGTATCCGGAAATTTTAATTGAAGATAATTAACATGTTCCTTTGATTGTATGCAAACATACTCGGGTTTATACTTTTCAATTTGACTGCAAAGAAGTTCTATATTATTTCCGGCGGTTAATGCAATAATTTTAAACCTATCTTTTTGTTTATCAATTACTTCAAGCGCCTGCGTTCCTATGGAACCTGTTGAACCGAGAATAGCTATTTTTTTAACCATAATTATACTCTGCCATATATATCTTCAAGCCGTTCAATATCATTTTCATCAAGGATGTCGCCTTGTTGAATTTCTAATACTTTTAACTGTTCGCCGCCGCTGTTTTGTAATGAATGGATTTCGTTTGCACTTATATCAATACTTTCTCCGGAAGAAAGGTTGAAAGTTTGTTCGCCTTTTATCACAATAGCGCTTCCTTCAAGTATTATCCAGTGTTCACTTCTGTATTTATGGCGCTGCAAACTTAACTTCGCATCAGGATTAACTGTTATACACTTTGTTAAAAATCCGCTTCCGTTTTCTAAAACAGTATAAAATCCCCACGGTCTGAATACTGTTTTATGTATTTCTTTTGTTTTTTTATTTTTTCCGCTTAATTTTTTATACAGATTTTTTATTTTATTAGTATTATTTTTTTCGCTTATTAATATTGCATCATCCGTTTCTATTACGAATGTATCTTTTAGTCCAATACCGGCTGCAAGTTTTGAAGTAGAGTAAATCATGGAATTTTCACAATCAATACTTACTGATTTTCCCGATAAATAGTTACCTTTTTCATCTTTTTTCGATATTTCATAGATTGAATTCCATGAACCTATATCCTTCCACTCTGTAGAAATTGGTATAGTAACAAGTTTTTTTGTTTTATTTATAACTGCATAATCAATTGAAATATCCGGCATATTTTCATAATCAGATAATGCGATTGAAGGAATAGACTCATTTATATTTTTATGTTCAAGATATTTATAAATTTCAGGCATATATTTTTTTAATTCTGCAAAAAAAGTCTTAGCTGTGAACATATAAATTCCGGTATTAATATAGATTTTTCCTTTTAAAGATTCCTTGTCTTCTTTTGAATATGGTTTTTCAACAAATTTTGATACTTTTAAAGCAAGCGGCTCTATTTCGGATATATTAACGTTTTTTCTGACCTTCATGCAACCGAATTCTTCATTAATGCTGTCGGATTCAGTAGAAAAACAAACAATATAACCTTCTTTTGCGAGTTTTTTTCCTTTGTTAAGAAACTGAGAAAATTTTATACGGTCATAAATAATCTGGTCGGAAGGAACGCAAAGAATAACAGCATTAGATGAAAACAAACTCATATTTTCATCGATATATTTCACGGCGAGAGCAAGTGCAGGTGCAGTATTCTTAGAAATCGGTTCCGTAATTGTTTTATATTCATTTTTCCTTCCGAATTTCACCTGCAACAATCTTAATTGTTCTTTTATTTGTGAAATATGTTTTATATTCGCAGCAGTTATTATATTTTTATCATCGGTAATTTCTGCAAGATTAAGAAATGTTTTTTGAAAGAGGGTATAATCGTTCTCCAATTTAAACATTTGTTTTGGATACAATTCTCTTGAAAGCGGCCACAATCTGATTCCCGCCCCACCTGCTAAAATTATTGAATATAATGATGTCATAACTCTCCTCAATATTTTTTAATTATACTATAAAAGTTAGGATATAACACAGGCGGATATATTTATGTTTGAAAAAATCCGACTTTAAAATAAAGAGTTTGCTGGGAAATTATCATTTCCCCGCAAACTCAAATAATAAAACCGGATTTTGATTAGTTGAATAACGGAACTAACCTTCATCATTAAATTTAGATTTAATAAAATCACCAACATCTTCAGCAATATCTTTTGCACCAGGAAAGGCACCAAATATATTCCCTCTTGCGGTATCAACAACCTCTTTTGCAACATCAGCAACATTATCAGCAATATCTTTTGCACCGTCAGTTATCTTATCAAATAACGAGGTTTCTTCTGTTTGTGTTGATTTTGTATCATCTGCTTTACTACTTTGTGCGGTTTGTGCGGCTTTAGCTGTTGCACCTAAATTTGAAATGTCTGTCATATTTTTTCTCCTTTTTTTGTAACATGTTCTATATCGGCATTTACCCCCCCCTTTAGGATTTGCGAAACTTTTGTTACAAAAATTTACATTCTCAATTCATTCTCAATTCTCAATTCTCAATTCAGTCATTCACAATTCGCAATCCGCTCCTTGCAAAGACGGTTGCATGTCCGGAATTTCGCTAACGCATTAAAACAGTTGTTGCTGCAAATCCGGAATTTTTAAATTAAAGCATTTTGCCGCAAAGGGAGTAAGCTTTCTTCCTCGTGGAGTCCGTTGAAGGAAGCCTTTTTGTACGAGATAAGGTTCGTATACATCTTCAATTGTTTTGGAATCTTCGCCAAGGGCGACAGCAAGCGTTTCAATACCGGCAGGACCTCCGTTATATTTATCCGCAATAATATTTAGTAAAGCTCTATCTGTATTATCAAGCCCGAATTTATCAATCTGTAAAATATCTAAAGATTCATTAGCAACTGATTCATCAATAATTCCGTCAGCTTTCACTATTGCGTAATCCCTAACACGTTTTACAAGCCTGTTTGCGATTCTGGGAGTTCCTCTTGAGCGCTTTGCAATAGCAGCAGCACCCTTTGTATCAATTTGGATGTCCAGAATTTTGGCAGTTCTTAATATGACTTTTGTAAGTTCTTCTTCTGTGTAAAACTCCAGTCTGTTTATTAATCCGAATCTGTCGCGGAGCGGGCTTGATAACGAACCGGCTTTTGTTGTTGCGCCTATTAG
>JAJQFK010000062.1 GCA_021201175.1 Candidatus Gastranaerophilales bacterium
TTAAAAGCAAGCGGTGTTGATACAGCTAATATGAGCGCTATAGAAGCTACATTGGAATGTTTTAAAAGCATTCCTTCTTCTATAGGTAAATCATTTAATTCATTTAGAACAGGAGCTGCATTAACAAATATTAAAAATGCTTTCGGAATAAATAAAAAAGAAAACAGCAAAGGAACAAAAACTGATAATAAATCTTATGAAGAACCTGAGAATATAAAGACCGAAACAAAAGCTGAAACTAAAGCTGATACAAAACAACCTGAAACGAAGCCTGAAACAAAGACGGAAGCTAAGATTGAAACAAAACAGGAAATAAAGGCTGAAACAAAAACCGAAGTAAAGGCGGAACAAAAACCGGAAGTGAAAGCGGAACAAAAACCGGAAGTAAAATCTGAACAAAAACCGGAAGTGAAAGCTGATACAAAACAACCTGAAACGAAGCCTGAAACAAAAACCGAAACCAAACCTGAGGTAAAGGCTGAAACAAAACCCGAAGTTGTTCAACAGGATATCGGTGCCGAAGGACAATCCGGATATTCAAAAAAGCTTGCTTCTTTATCGGAAGAAGAAGCCGCAGCTTTTGAAAGAACAAAAAATATATTAGATTCCCAAGGAATTGAATTTTCGGATGAAGAATTATTAATGAATGAAGATATATGGGATTTAGATGAATCACTAACAAATAACGGTGCCGCCAATTGTCATGGCAGTGCTTATGGTTTCAATTATGAGTTAAGAAATAAACCCGAAGGTTATATACCGGAAAATTTAGAATCTAGAATTTTGGATAAGGGTCTTGAAAATTTATCTCCTCTAAAAAAGAATGAAACGGTGTATAGAGGTGTAAATGGAAACAGATTTTTCAAAAAAAACCTTGAGTATGTTAAAAGCCTTATTAATGCAAAAAAAGGGGATGTTATATCGGATAAAGGGTATGGTTATGCAAGTTTCAGCAAAAAAATAGCAAATCACTATAGTGACGGCGGGTTATGCGATGGTCTAGGAGCAAGAATGAAAATAATTGTTCCTGAGGGTTCAAAAGTTTCTATCGGCGGAAAACAACACGAAATGCTTTTTCCGAGAAATGCTCAATTTGAAGTTGTAGAACAAGCTAAAATAGCAGAAGATGGTATTATGGAAATAGTACTTAAATATATACTTCCTAAAAATTAATTTTTAGGTGTAGGGTACAATTTTTTGCATCGAATTAAAATATAATAACATCAATCATTACAGACAATCTGTTTTCTACTCATTAAGACGTGGAAGTTATAAGTCATAATCCTTCATTTTTATTTAAACATGAAATAATTACTCAAGCGGGATGCTGCTCGAAATAATCAAAGCATTTGTCAAAGCCCGAAAACAGGCTAAATTCCCTCTATGACTTATTTACAAACGCAAAACCTAACATAATCCAGTGTCGCCCGCATTTTTCGTTTTGAGAACCCGAATAATTTTGTAAAAAAAAAAGGCGGCACCCAGACTCGAACTGGGGATAAAAGCTTTGCAGGCTTCTGCCTTACCACTTGGCCATGCCGCCATTTTCAAAAATAAAAAGCGGAAGACGGGACTCGGACCCGCGACATTCTGCTTGGAAGGCAGACGCTCTACCAACTGAGCTACTTCCGCATTTATTCGCTTTCTTCTTATTAATATTACATGAAAAGTTTTTATTTCGCAATACATATAACCATTTTTTTATAAAATTGATTTTACAGAAAGTAATATTAATATCAAAGCCCCCGCAACAGAAAGGTATTTAGAATTTATATTTTTACATATTCGTGTTAAATAAAACCCTAAGATAGACGTTAAAGCCGTAATAATTCCAATGATAACAGATGATTTAATAATATTAACTCCTGAAAATTTTAGCGAAACTCCTGCGCCAAAAGCATCTATACTGGTTGCAACAGCAAGACTCAACAAACAAATAACAGATATTGTACATATTTTTTGCCCGTCTTTTTCTTCAAATGCTTCTTTTAAAAATTTTAATCCCAATATCATAAATATAACAAATACAACCCATTTTGAGTATGTTTCTAAAAGGTCATAAAATAATACCGAAAATTGGTACCCTAAAAGTGGCATAAGAAATTGGAAAAAACCAAAAGCAATTGAAAGCATACAGGCATATTTTAATCTGTTTTGATTAATTATGAGTCCATAAGAAAAACTAACCAGCATTGCATCAATGGCAAGTGCAAAAGAAAGAAGTATTATTTCCGCAAAACTCAATTTAATCTCCTTTACTGAACAGAATACGGTGCCGTACGTCTTAATTTGGTATCACCGCATTTTCCCTGGACAATTTTAGCATAAAAAAAACCGCTTTTGTTAAAGCGGTAAATAAGTGTTCTCTTTCCCTGTAAAAAATTATTATGCAGAAGCTTCTTGAGATTTTGCAGCTTCTTCAGCAGCTTTCTTTTCAGCTTCTAATTTAGCCTGAGCCTTTTTGGATAACTTTTCAGTTTCTTTTTTTACATAATTTAATGAACCATCATCATTACAGTTATTTATAAGGAACTGAGCAGTTTTTGTAGGTTGTGCGCCTTTTTGTATCCAATCCAAAGCCGACTGCTTATCCAATTTCATTTCTTTTGTTTTCGGATTATAGAAACCCAATTGTTGAATAGGAGCAGTTTCTCTTTTTGTTGTAGAATTTAAAACTACTATTCTGTAAACAGGGTTCTTTTTATATCCTAATCTTCTCAATCTTATCTTAACCATACGGTCGTTCTCCATTTTACTAATGCATTTTGCCGGCTAACCGGCGTTGCAGCCGTTGAACCGTAGTCTTAAAGAGGATAACTTCCGGTTCTTTTTTATCAAAACACAAGCAGAATAATTTATCAAGTGATTTTTTTTAATTTCTGTAACTTTACTTAAAATTACGTCTGTTTTGAAATTTCAATATATGATATAATTCCTACATTGGTGAAATATGAAAGAATTTTCTGATATAAAATTAGTAATAAGTGATTTTGACGGAATCTTTACAGACGGAAAGCTTACCGTCTATTCTGACGGTTCTTGTTCAAAACAAATTGATTACAAAGATATTATGGCAATTGCAATATTATTAAAAAAGGGGATTAAGTTTGCTGTAATTTCCGGTGAAACGTCTGCCGCTATTGATATTTTAAAACAAAAATTTCCGGAAATTGATGTTTTTCAAAATATAAGAAAAAAAATAGACATATTAAACAATTTGTTGGCGAAATACGGTATTAATAAAGAAAACGTAATATACATCCGAGATGATATAAATGACAGAGAATGTTTAGAATATGTTAAAAACCCGGTTACCGTAAATAATGCGCATTTTTCAATAAAAGAGATTACTAATATATGTATAACTAAAGCCGATGGCGGGCAGGGAGCTTTTAGAGAGGTCATTGACGCTTTATTATGAAAAATTTTTTCAGGCAGATATTAAAAAAAATAAGAAAATTTGATGATTATACAAATCAATATTTAAAAGCCACAAATAATATCGAACTTCCTTCACTTGCTTATACTAACTGGGGGATTCATTTAGCACATTTAAAAAATTTTGATTCTGCTATAGAGAAGTTGGAAACCGCTGTTTTAATGTCAACCCATAATCCTAAACCCTGCATAAGCTTAGGAATTATTTATGCAAAACTTAAAGAATATGATAAAGCCGAAGCAGTTCTTAAAGAAGCAGTTAACAGAGATACGCAGAATGCTTACACTTATTCTGTTTTAGGCAGTGTACATATTGCAAAAGATAATTTTGAAGAAGCGCACGAATGCTTAAAGAAAGCTGAAAAACTTGCCCCTATGGATTCTGAGGTATTTTTAAACTATGGCATTCTTTTTGCCAAAATGCAGAAGAAGAAAAAAGCCATTGAAATGTTAAAAAAATCAAAATTTCTTAATCCTTCCAATCTTCATACTTATTTTCTTTTGGGAGTTTTATATTTTGAAACAGATAAACCGGATGAGGCTTTTCGTGAATTTAAGACACTTGAAGATAAAAAGCCGGATTATAAAAAACTTAGCTTCTATCTTGCAATGTGCTATAAAAAAGAAAAAAATTATTCCGCCGTATTGGAATACTCACAAAAAGCACTGGAGGAAGAACCGGATAATCCCGCAGTTTATATATTGACTGCTCAAAATTACAATAGTTTGAACAGATTTGAGGATAGTATAAAAATATTTCAACTCGGTGAAAAGAATCAAATTGATGATTTTGAATTTTATCTTGCATGGGGTATTACTCTGTTAAATCAAAATTTAACAGAACAGGCAAAAGAAAAATTATTTAAAGCACTGGACAGGCAAAATGATAACTCTGATACTTTATACAGGATAGGAGAATGCTATTGCAAAGAAAATAATAAAATTGAAGCGCTCAAATATTTTTCAAAATCCATTCTGTCTAATCCAAATAATATTTTGGCTTTATCCGATTCCGGTATGCTTTATTATGAAGCCCGTGAATATGAAAAAGCAATTCAATATTTTACAAAAACAATAAATGTATCTCCCGCAAAATCTTATTTATATTTCTATATCGCAAACTGCTGGTATAAATTAGGCAAACTAAAAAAAGCTATAGAGTATTATGAAAAGACTATTGAATACTATCCAAACCACACAGAAGCTCTAATTAATTATACAGTGTGTCTTTTGGAAATTAATAACACAAAAGAAGCTTTAAGAAAAATACGAAACGCATATCAAATAAACCGAAATTCCGAGAAAGTACTTTTGACCTATGCAGTTGCAGGATTAAGAGCAGGAATTTATATAGATGCCATAGAAAAGGCAGAAATATTGCTGAATAAAAATCCTGATTGCGAAGAAGCAAGAATAATTAAAATAAATTCTTTAATAAATTTAAAAAAGCCGCAGGAAGCATTAAATATACTATATTCATTAACAGAAGAAAAACAAAATGCACCAATGTATATATATTTAGCATATTTAGCTTACAAAACACTTGTAGAAGAAAATCCATCGAACTATAATGAAAACATGCTTAAATCGTTTGAAGAAAAAATAAACGCACTTTCAGGCGAAAACTTTGACAAAAATGGAATAAGCAATTATATTGAAAAAACAATAAAAATTAATAAAGGATAGAACCGTTGGGAATAATAGTACAAAAATTCGGAGGCACCTCCGTTGCAGATCCGCAGAAAATTCATAATGTTGCAAAAGCCGTAATACGCGAAAAAGAGAATGGAAATGACGTTGTTGTTGTTGTTTCCGCAATGGGGCATACTACAGATTATCTTGTAAAACTTGCGAACGAAGTTACCTGCAATCCTGATTCAAGAGAAATGGATATGCTCTTATCTACTGGCGAACAGGTTTCGATTGCTCTTTTAGCTATGGCAATACAAGCAAACGGATATAAAGCCGTAAGCATGAACGGTCAACAGGTAGGTATTATAACAGAATGTATTCATTCAAAAGCCAGAATTGTTGACATAAAAACAGAAAAACTTCAAAAGCATTTGAATGCCGGAAAAATTATTGTTGTTGCCGGATTTCAGGGAGTAACTCCCGAAGGAGAAATAACTACACTCGGCAGAGGAGGTTCCGACACATCGGCAGTTGCGATTGCGGCTGCTTTAAATGCCCAAAGGTGCGATATTTATACAGATGTCGAAGGAGTTTATGCTACTGATCCGCGAATTGTTCCAAATGTAAAAAAAGCTTCTGAAATTTCTTATGAGGAAATGCTTGAACTCGCAAGAGTCGGAGCAAACGTACTTCACCCGCGCTCTGTTGAAACTGCAAAACAATTTAATGTTCCTTTAAGAGTCCGCAGTTCGTTTAATTTGGATAACCTTGGTACTTTAATTATAGGAGTTGATAATATGGAAATTTACAAACCGGTAGCCGGAGTTGCAGCTGATTCTTCACAGGTTAGGATTCTTCTTTCAAATCTGCCTGACATTCCGGGTACGGCGGCAAAATTATTCGGCGCGCTTGCTAAAAATAACATAAGCGTTGATATGATTATTCAATCACTTGCAAATAACGGCACTAACTCTATTGCATTTACTGTAGCTTCTGATGATTTGAATAATACTATTGAAACTTTAAATAGTGTTGAATCTTCAAAATCTGCTGAAATTTTGATAGATAAAGATATTGCGAAAGTTTCCATTGTCGGGGCGGGAATGGTAGATAGACCCGGAATCGCCGCAGACATGTTTAAATCTCTTGCTCAAAAAGATATAAATATTAAAATGATTTCTACCAGCGAAATTAAAATAAGCTGTCTTGTCGATAAAAATAAAGCCAGTGACGCTATTAAGGCTTTGTGTAAAGAATTTGGACTGGAATCTGACGAAAAAGCAGTTGTAAAAGGAGATTTGCCAAATTTGTAAAAATATAAAAAGACACAGATATAAATACATCTGTGTCAAAAGAATGAATATGGAATGAATAGAATAAAGCGAATTTTAACTTAACTTCAATAAACACAATACCTTAGGTTTATTTTAAGTCTTAGCTTGAATCAGATTTAAGAAATGGCGCTCTTGTAAAAGTAAAAATAGACAACAAAGGAAATGCAAAAGTGATGGAAATCGCAACAGATTTTCATAATAATTAAATAATATTAGACCTTTCTTATTTGCGATTATCTGAATTTCTCATTTTTTATATAATCCTTTTCATGTTCTTCTAACGAATCAATTCTGTGATGTGCGGATTTTGAACTATCCTCCACGTGTATCAGCCGTTCAAGCACATTATTATATTTTTTCATATCCTGCTTTAATTCTGATATCTCCTGCTGCATAAAAGAAACAGTACATTTATATACACCGATACAAATGCCGGCGGTCAGCAATTGAATAACAAGACAAAACATTAATTCGTATGTTATTGACATTTCCAACTCCCTTTATTAAGCATTTGAAATACGTCTACGCACCACGCCATTACATTTGCTTTTACCGTATTTGTACCCTGTTCTTTTATTATATGTCTGAATATTAATGAAGTTAAACGTCTATATTCCGGTATAGTTATTTGGTTTTGAAATATTTCATCAATTACATATACTTTAAATTCCAGTAAATAATCGTGAAGCATTGAAGCAATTAAGAATTCATTATCAGTTCTTGAACCCACAGCCCGCCAGAAAAGGCGGGGTATATCCGCCCCGTTCCATGTATATCCGCCAAATATTGCCAGTTGAAATTCCCGCTTTGTTGTTATTACTTTGACATCTATTGTATTAAATAATTCAAAAGGATATTTTTTCTTGTTCTCTATTAATTCTTTATTATCTGCCGCAGGTATTACTCTTATTCTA
>JAJQFK010000279.1 GCA_021201175.1 Candidatus Gastranaerophilales bacterium
GATAAAGAGATTTATAACGAATTAATGCTTGATGACGACGAAAAAAATTCTAAAAAAATGGCGCAAGAACATAATGACGCAAGAGAAAAGGAATTACAAAATAAATATCAAAATCCTAAATTAACAAAATCTCAAATACTGAAAGAATATATTGAAAAATATAAAAGATTATTTGAAGTTACAAATATATTTCCCAAATACCTCAAATTATTAAAGTTGTTCAAAAAATCAGGCATTTCAGATTCTACATTAAAATCAAATGAAATACTGCAAAATATAATGGCAGGTGTATATAAAGAAAATTCATTAAAATTTTGGCATATTGATATGTTTGAATACAGCAATAGTAATGCTAAATCTTTTGAATTCAAAGGCTTATTTATTGAGCTTTATAATAAAAATCTATGTTATAAATATTCAAATGAAGGTTTTTTAATAATAAGTCAAAATTCACCTGCTTCTAATAACAAAAATATAATTGATAAAAATATGAAAAAGTTTTATAAGAATTATAATATTGTTTTCTCAAATGACCGAATTTCGCCCGAATTAGTAATGCTGTTGAATAATTTAGCAAATCAAAAAATAAAAGTTTCTGTTTCTTACGAAATGGGAAATATAAACATTATGCTTGAAGCCAAATTTAAAAAGTTATATGGAATAGCTTTATATAAATCCTTAAACAACCCTAAAAGTTATAACTCAGTTATTAAAGAAATCTATAAAATCTTTAGAATTATTGATTCTTTTATAGAAATATGTTGACAATTTGTTTATACATTGCAAATGTTTTTGAGTTACTTATATAAAATTTTTACTTTATTAGCTAAATTCCGCAAAAATATTCGGTTTTTGAGCGGCAGTTTGAATGGATGGGTGTTTTGACGGCGGCACAGAGGCTGATGCCGAATGCAGCTTTAGATTAGGTTGTTTTAATTTTTTGTTTCTTTTATAAAGCAATCCTGCACCGATTCCTACAATTGCGATTCCTACAGCTATAGCTGTATACAATTTTTTATTTGTCTTTTTTATCGTTTGAACTGCATCATCAACTTTATCTTCCGGTTTTACGGCAGTTTTTACTTCTTCAAATAAACGTTTAATAAGATTTTCATCATCCGGAATATCAACTTGATTTGGTTCAAAATCATAGTCTTTAAACCTGTCTTTTAAGGCTGTAAGTGTTGATGTATAATATTCTTTTTGCTGTTCGTCTGATGAAGCAATATTTTTTTCTAATAAAGAAACAAGCTGATTATATGCACTTTGAATTTTTTGGCTGTTAGGAATTTTAGAGCCTAGAGCATCAGGGTTCAAAAATGTTCTTATTTGAATTTTGCCTAATTCTGTTTTGAGTATATCATCAGTCGGATTAGATAGTACTTGTTTAGCTGTTTTTTCGTATCCTACAGCTTTTTGCAGTGCCGTTTTTGCATGTTGAATGCTCTCGTGTGTATCATTTTCAGTTATGACTTCATCTAAATTTAATGATTTTAAAAATTCTTCCATACTGCCATGATATAAATTCCCCTTATTTTTTATATATTCTCTAAAAAATTCTAAAGGATTTTGTTCTTTGCCGTCTTTTAAATATTTATACATCGTTCTGTATTCAAAATTAGAAGTATTAGAACTTACATTTAAGTACGGATTATCTGCAAGGCTTTTAATATCACCGAGATATTTAGGCGGGAAAAATGTTCTCATAAATTTTGTTTTATTTGGTTTATTTATATCTCTAAATAATTGACTGCCTTTTTTGAAAAAATCAGGATGAATCTCATCACTTCCCAGAATATTACCATTATTATCTAAAAATTTATATGAACCAAAATCTATAAGTTTTGTTTTACAATCATCTAATATTTTTATATTTCCGCTTTGTAAGTCGCAGTTGACTATACCGTTTTGATCCAGTTGTGCAAATTTAGGAAGTAAATCTTTTATATTATTTGAATTGATTTTCCCCTCGTGCGGATGAATTCCCGACACAAAATCTTCTATAAGTATGAAAATGCCTTTATGTTCAGCTGCATCATGAGCTTTTACTGCAATATCGGGATTTATTTTTTCTATTTCTTTTAAGGCATAAAATTCTTTTAAATTTTGACCTAAATCATTTTCGCCTGCGGGCATACCATTTATTATTGTTTTAGGAATTTTAACCGCAAAATCGTTAATCTTAAACACATCTGATGTAAACCCTGACGCTTTTTTTTTATTTTTGTCAGATGTTTTTGTAATAATGTCTTTTATTTCTTCATCAGGTATAAATCCGAATACTGACTTAATATCTGCTTCAAATGTATCCGCATTTCCTTTAAACGATATAACACCACCGGCAGGATTTTTATGTTTTAGAGAATTAATATATGAAACACATACAGGATTGATTGATGAAATCATGTTAATTCTTTACCTCCGAATTTTAACACGTAAAATATTGTATACACTTTTCATATAAAACGCCAAAAAAAATTTTTTTGCGTTTTATATGTTACGGTATAGGCACGTGGAATATTTATACTTAACTACATATAAACATCTTTGCAATGATGCTGTTGCCCGAAAGACAGCAAACTCAAGGCAAGAACGCGGGGTGGCACCAGATTAAACTTATACATTAAATCTAAAGTGGACAATATCGCCGTCTTGAATAACATAGTCTTTTCCCTCAAGACGGGTAACACCCCTTTCTCTTGCAACAGCATAAGAACCGGCACTAACAAAATCATTATATGCGGTAACTTCTGCTCTAATAAATCCTTTTTCAAAATCAGTATGAATAACACCTGCCGCTTGAGGAGCTTTTGCACCGTTTTTAACTGTCCAGGCTCTTACTTCTTTTTCTCCTGCCGTAATAAAAGTTGTTAAATCTAAAAGTTTATATACGGATTGAATCATTCTTTCAATTCCCGAACTTTCAACACCAAGGTCTTGAAGATATGCTTTTGCTTCGTCTTGTGATAAATCTACAAGTTCCGATTCTATTTTTGCCGAAATTACTACAACATCAGCCCCGTGACTTTTGGCGTACTCTCTTACGCTTTCTACATAAGAATTACCTGATGCTAAATCAGTTTCACTAACATTCGCCGCATAAATTACCGGTTTTATACACATAAGCTGCGAGGCTTTTGCAATTTCCAGTTCTTCATCTTCAAAATGTTCTTCTATATTTATAAATGCAGCATCAGATAAAAGTTCATTTAATTTAGTATAAACCTGATATTCTAATTTAGCCTGCTTATCTCCGCTTTTTGCCTGTTTACTTATTTTTTCAATTCTTTTTTCTAACGATGCCATATCGGCAAGCGCCAATTCAGTATTAATAATTTCTATATCATCAAGCGGATTTATTTTGCCTGAAACATGAATAGTATTATCATCATCAAAACACCTTACAACCTGAATTATGGCATCTACTTCTCTAATGTTATGAAGGAATTGATTGCCGAGACCTTCTCCTTTGCTGGCTCCTTTTACCAGTCCTGCAATATCAACAAATTCAACAGCAGTTGGAATAACAACATTGGTTTTCACCAGTTTTTTGAGTACCTGTAATCTTTCATCCGGAACACTTACAACTCCGACGTTTGGTTCTATCGTACAGAACGGATAGTTCTCGCTTTGTGCATTTTTTGAAGATGTTAATGCATTAAATAAAGTTGATTTTCCCACATTCGGAAGTCCTACAATTCCAGCCCTGAGCATATATTATTCCCTTTCAATATAATCTAATGTCGCACGCATTTTTCGATGACCTTCTTGAATTTTGTTTCACACCTTCAAGTCACTCACTATGTTTTGCTAGGCGCAAAACTGTCGTTCGTTTTTTCGGTGCCACATCGGCGTTCCCTCATTTCATTCGGTCAGCCTACACAAAATCCGCTTTTGAATTTTCTTTGCGCTCACAGAGTAGCGCCTCCGGAGCTTTGCTCCTGCCGGCTTAGTTGCGTCATTGCGAGGGCTTTAGCCCGTGGCAATCTCTTACTATATTTTGTCTGGATTGCTTCGCTAACGCTCGCAAAGACAATTATAATCAGCGTAATATAAAAATAAAGTCTTATCAACCTTTAATTACGGAATCCCCATGAAATTTGATTTCAAAATCAGTTCCGGCAGGTATTCTTACAGAACCGCCTTTTGTAAAAAAGGTTATAAACGGCGCCGCAACAAGATTTAATGTATAAAACACAGCCCCGCCTACAAGCGGAACAAATGCTATAATATTTACTACCGGAATTATTGACATGGCGGAAGCACAACTTCTTGTACCCGCAAAGAATTTTTTACCCGGAGTCATAATCTTAGAAAAGTTTTTTTTGTATAAACGTTTACCTTTTATATCACTTCTAAAAACTTTTTTTGAGTTTGCAAGACTTACTTTGGTATTAATGTCTGATTTTATACCGTTAAAATATATTTCATTGATTTTAAGTTCTACAAGTCCGCCGTTGCCGGTTATTTGAGGTCTGTGAGAGTCTGTAACCGTACCCTTTACAATAGTTCCTGCCGGTACAATTGTTCCGTCGGTCGTAGTGAATCCGTTTTTTGCTTTAAAAGATACTTTTGTTCCTTTCGGAAGTGTATCTGATATCATTGATAATGATACAATTTCAAGTCTTGTTCCGTTTGAAACAGTATAGTTTTTCCCTACAGGATTATATTTTACATTTGTTTTTACCGTCGGAGTTTTATTTGATGAATTGTTTTGAATTTCATAATTTTCATCTGCACTTGCTTCGGGAAGCGGCGGCAAATTATTTTCATCTACTCCGAATTCTTTTCTTATATCAGTGTCTATTGAAGAATCAAAATCAATGCCAAACGCGTATGTATTACATACCAACAATATTAAAAGTATCGAGATTATCTTTTTCATACTTTTATTTTATATTAAATATTGTAATTTGGCATATTATTTATTTTTTTCGCTGTAATTAGAAGTCATATCGTTTTTAATTCTGTCATATTCTCCTTTTACAGTATTAGAAACAGAACCGGTTGATTTATAATTCTTATAAAGTTTATCACAGTATGTACCGGCTTTATTCAATAATGCGCCCGATACTAAAGAAAAAATAAGATTTTTGGGCCCGGAAAACATTTTACTTGTGCCGTATACAAATGTAGCAAATGTGCCGGCGAGCGGTATACAAGTCGTAAGAGCCGCGGATACTCTTTCATCCTTATTATCGCCTTTGGCTACTGCGTATGCGCCGACTCCCGTCGGTAATAATACGGAAAGAACATCGGTAGGCGCTGAACCTACTTTCATTTCTGCCTGCTTTAAAAAATATTCCCCTGTTTCCAGGTTTGCAGCTTTATTTAAATCTTTGCTTATTGCTTTGGATAATTTTGAAAATTCTTTAAACTCATTGTCAGATATTGTTATGTTGGCATCATTTAACCCTTTAAGAATAGTCATAATTTCTTCAAGCGAGCCTTTTGAACCTTGTGTATTAGTCTTTATAACCGTAGAATTTATTTCATTTATTTGTTTTAAAATGGATTTCTTTTCCGCTTCATTATATAAAGAAGATTCTTTAAGATTTTTAATTAATCCGCTTGTTATTTTTGTTATTTTAGCGGAAATTTCTTTTCTTTCTTTTGCTTCTGCGGCTCCGGAACAATTTTTAAAGTTTTCGATTTCTGTTTTTAAAATGCTTAGGGTTTCTCTTGATTTCGCGTCATCCGGTTTTAAAGATTTGGAGAAATCACTAACTACACTTTTTATGTGTTCATGTACTGACGGAATGTTATTTGTTATAGATTCCTTTGCACTCATTATTTCTTTTTTCAGTTCTTTTTGAGCCTCTTTTGTTAAATCATCAGTTGCGTATGTTGCAAAATTTTTAGAGTTGAATGATATCTTATTATCCTTAAAGAATCTTTCCCGTATTTGTTCCGGAAGGTTTTCTATAAGCTTCATTCTTTTATTATCACGTGATTTTCTTGCCCCCATACTAAAGTTTTCATCAAACGTTTTTACTAAATTATCTGAATGATATCCTAATTTCTCAGCCCATTCACCAAGAGTTAAAGTTACACCCTTAATTTCAATTTTTTGCGCCTTTTGTGCAGCATCTAAATTATTTATATTTTCTAAATGAAATTGATTTAATGAAGATGTAAGATTCTTTACTTTTATTCCTACTTTGTCATATTTACTTCCTAATGCATTATCTACTACTTTCTTAAAAGATTCAGTAGACTTATCGGCAAATTTTCGGGTTACTTTGTTCGTTTTAAAAATTTTATCAGCAATCATATCCTTAATTGCTGTAAAATTAGAAACCGCTTGAAGTCCGTCAATACCTTTTTTTGCCGCTTTTCTGCCGTTATATGCCGCTTTATGCGTAATATTTTTTGTTTGTTTATTACTTGATTCTAAAATTTTTTCAGCAAGATTTTCACTTATTTTCGATAATTTCTTGAAAGAACTTCCATGCCCGCCTTTTAGGAAAATTAAACCAAAAACACCCGCTGTGAAAATTGAAGAAGCCAGTGTTGAACCAAAAAGTATTTTCTTTTTATTGTTTTGACGTTTTTTTAAAGTTACTAAATCATAAGCCATTGGCTCTTTTTTATTCATATTTACAGCAGCAATATTTGAGGAGGTTTTCAATTCGTACTTTGGAAACTCGCTGAATATATTTGAATTGGTATTATTTATATTGCTGTTTTGTAACATATTTTATTATTTCTTGATTATTTTATTTTTTATACCGGAAAGTAAATTGCCTGCTCCTTTTACAATTGAACCGGCAGCCTTTTTTGTACCAGTCCAAATCTTTTCCCCTTTTCCCTTTATATTTGATTTGACTAAATATTCACCGGCTTTATTCTTTACGGTTTTTGCAGCATTGGCAATATGACCTCTGCCTTTAAAAACAGCAAATAATCCGGCAGCTGCTAAAAGTCCGGTAATTATGGGCGATGTTTGATGTTTTTTCATATACTTTTTATTAAAAGAATCTTTTCCTTTTGCTTTGTTTACAGATTGTGTATTATTCTCATTTAATGTTTTATTTCCACCTTTAGAGTTTATTTCTGTATTACGAAAACTAGATGCACTAACACCGTTCATAATTTATTCCTTCTTTTGCTTATATATAAAATAAAACAAAATCGGGGGAAAAATTGCTAACCTATAAATATTAAACAA
>JAJQFK010000165.1 GCA_021201175.1 Candidatus Gastranaerophilales bacterium
AAAACTCTTATCATTTTCTGTTATCTGTAAACGGTTTAATAGTAAGTTTGTATTTTTACATTCGGTTTTAAATCCTTTTTTATCATTTGAAGGAAATAGTTCCAAGAAATTATAAATGCCGTTTTCATCTTTTGTAATGAATATCTCAATATTATCGGCGGCAGAAGATTTTATATTTATTTTTTTCTTAATCAAAGGAAATAAAGCAATTTTTGCGGAAAGATTTTCTCCGTTTAAGATTATATCCCCATTTTGTTTATCTTTTATTATTAAATTTGATAAAGAAAAAGACAGATAAGGCAGAATATGGGTTTTTATTTTAGAATTTTTACATGAGATAATTACATTTGTTTTTTGGGCTGATACACTTTCAATATAAGCCTCATTTATATACTTGTTTAAAAAAACAGGCACAACAAAAAGATACGCACTTTCCAGCACCAATACAGAAAATATGGATATATATATTATTTTAAAAATTTTCTTTTTCATTATTGTATTTTATTGTATATTCAACTGCGCTGCGGTATGAATACTAAAATTATAATATCTATATGTGAAAAGTTCAAATAATTTTAGGGATATATACATCAAATTCCGTTAAACAAGTCAAAACGGTTTTCAGTACTGTGTTTCACCATTCTTTTTATATAGCAAATTTCTCTCTTTCATTTTCTTAAGTTAAACAGTTAACTAAAAGTTTAACAAATTCAAAAAATGAAAGAAAAATGAAACAGTGAACGAAATTAAATGCCCTAAATACGGAGAAATTTTTCAGACGGATGAAAATTATTATGCTAAAATAGTAAAACAATTTAAAGACAAAAATAATCTGATTTAATTAACTAAATTAGAATTTAAAACGGAGTAAAATCAAATATAAAGGAATTTTGAACATGCCGAAATCAATTGAGAATAATTTAGTTGAAATAAAAAATCTGATTTATGTTATCAGAGGACAAAAAGTTATGCTTGACAGCGATTTAGCTATGCTTTATCAGGTTGAAACTAAAATGTTAAATAGGGCAGTAAAAAGAAATATTGAAAGATTCCCAACTCATTTTATGTTTCAACTGACAAAAGAGGAATGGCAAAATTTAAGGTGCCAAAATGGTACCTTAAAAAATGATATAAGAAAATATCTGCCTTATGTATTTACAGAGCAAGGTGTAGCAATGTTATCATCTGTTTTGCGTTCAAAGCAAGCTATTCAAACTAATATTTTAATAATGGATACTTTTGTTAGAATGCGGCAGCTTGCAATAGAACATAAAGATTTGCAAGAACAAATAGTTGAATTGAAAAACTATTTTATTCGATATGCACAGGATAATAATGCAGAAATAGACAGAATTAACGAAGCAATAAACCTGTTACTTGACCGTACAAAACCGCAAAAGATAGGATTTAAAACGGAGTAAAAAATTTTAAAAACTTTGGAGCCGGATTAATGAATTTAACAATACTTTTCCCCTGACCCGCCAATTTAATGCATTTTGGGCAATGCTTATTTTAGGTGTTTTTTGTTTTTAATTTGTATTACTAATTCAGATTTAGCGAGTCCAGTGTTTTTTGGCTTGCATTAACAGCAATTACCGGAGGATATGCAAAAACATAATTTGCGGCTGCTCTTATATCGTCCGGAGTTACTTTATCTATAGCATCCAGTACGGTTTTAAAATAATCCATTCCGTATTTTGAATCTGTTATGACAGAGAAAAGACCTCCTCTACAACCGTTAGTTTCAAGGCAATTAAGCAGTTCTGTTTTATAAGCGGCTTTTGCCCTTGCCAATTCTTCGGGAGTAACATTTTCAGATTTTAACAAATTAACATTTTTTTCAAATCCGTTTAATGCTTTTTTAAGATTTTCAGGTGAACCTTCATTTGGATTTGGACTATCTGTTGTGGTTCCTATATTTAAGGTTATACATCCGATATCATTAGTAGTTGAGTATGCAGAACCGGTGTGATATGCTAACTTTTGGTTTTCTCTTAAATCTGTAAAAAGCCTTGAGTTCATACCTCCGCCTAAAATTCCGTTTAGAAGTTCAATTTTTACCTTATCTTCTATATTTTCAGAAGCTTTGAAGGTGTATCCACTGTTAATTTCCGCTTGTTTATTTTCAACAGCTTCCGTATAAATTTTTGTTTGAGTATTTGGCTTGAAAATTTCGTAACCGTTATCATGATTTGTTGTATATGGCTTAAACATAGGGTAATTATCTGTCAATTTATTGTGGAATATGTTTTTTGTGTTTTCCTTGCAATCTCCGGATAAAACAGCAGAAACTTTTGAGTTTGAAATTATTCTTGAATACAAATTTTTAATATCGTCAAGTGTCAATTCATCAAGTTCTTTTAAACGTTCTTCTTTTGTAGATTTTAGCATTTTTAAACCACCGTATATTTCACTTGCAGCTTTTTCATTGGCATCTGGCAATTCAGATTTTATTTTTGCTTTTAGCAGTTCTTTTGCTCTGTTAAATTCACTTTGAGAAAAATTAGGATTTAATATTATTTCATTTAATAAATCCATTGCCTCTCCGGTTTTTTCTCCGGAAAAAGCTGACGAAAATGATATTCCCTCAAAATCAGCAGTTATAGATTGAGAAAAATTATTTTTTTCGTTTATATCATTTAATTCATCATAACTTTTTAAAGCACTGCCCCTGTTTAATAATTCATTCAGAACAGAAAATGCCGGTGATGTTACATCAGTAAGATTATCTAATTTAAAGTTTATTAATAAAGTAGATTGTGCCGATTCATTTCCGGGAATAATCATTGTCTGAATATTATTAGGAAGTTTATACTGTTGTATTCTGGCTGTTTCTTCCTCAAAAGTATTTTGCGGGGAATGTTTTGCCCCAAAAGAAATAGTTTCAGCGTTAGGGGATTGAGTTTTTATATAGTTATTCTTGATATCTTCAGGATTAGTATTCATTGCATGGCTTACACAAAGTGATACTTTATTCAGATTAAGAAATTTTTTTGCGGCATTAGATATATCCTGGGGTGTTAAGGAAGAAATATTCTTATATTGTTCATCAAAATAGTTTAAATTTCCTCCATCCAGCATAGCTTGAGTCAAAAACATATTTATATCGCCTGAGTCGTATTCTTTATAAGAGTCAATTTTCAAATTTTTTTGTTTTTCTAATGTTTCCGGTGACGGCGGATTATTAGCAATATATTCTAATTCGCTATAAAGAATCTTTAAAACATTTTCAATTTGATTTTCATCTTGAAGTCCTATTTCTAATAGAATAGCACCGGCACTTTGCGGTTTATTCTGTAATGTTTCGCGCCCCGCACCAAGACTTAATCCGTATTTATCCAGTTCCTTAGATAAGCGTGACGAAGAAGATGTAAGTATCCTTAAAAGCATATCTATTGTATCAGAATCCTTACGGTCTGTGCCCTCCGGTATCGCAAACCCCATTGTTATTAAAGGTTCCATTGAATTTTTCATAATTACATCTTGTCTTACCGGTTGAGATAAATAGTCTAATTGTTCATACTGTCTTTGGTTTATTTTTGAGTAATCATTTTTTTTATTATAATATTTTGATACCAGATTCATTGTTTCATTAACATCTACATCTCCGGTAATAACGGTAACTGCATTATCGGGGGTATACCATGTATTAAAGTAATCAAGAACTTTATCCCTATCTAATGAATTTATATTATCTTTAGTTCCGGCAATAAAATCATTAGATTTTGATTTTATGTTAAACAAATTTTTTAAGACTATGTTATTTGAAACAGATTCAGGTCTATCTTCATACATATCAATTTCTGATTTTACGGGTTCTTTTTCTTTTTGAAGCTGCTCCACAGGGAAGACGGGATATTGTGTTAATTCTGCATTTAATTTTATTCCTTCTTCAAGTGAATTTTCATTTAATAACTGAAAACTCAAGTAATAATCCGTACAATTATAACCGGTTGAAGCATTTGTATACCCTCCCATATCTGAAACTTTTTTATCATATTCTCGCGGAGGAATATCTTTGCTGCCGTTAAACAGGTTATGTTCTATAAAATGGCTTATACCGCGAATTTCATCAGGTTCATTTAATGAACCGACGTTATAAGTTGTTTTTACAAAAACAGGACCTTTTTTCGGACAAATAACAACTTTTTGTCCGTTTGCAAGTTTAAAAACGCTTGCCTTCTCGCTGCAGCCCGGGATATTCATTTCTCCGATTTTTGAATAAGAAACCGGTAAATTAGAGTTAATTTGAGATTGCTCAGGAACTGTAATGTTTTTAGGCAGTTCATTTACAGACTTAAACGGCAATATATCCCGATTTGAATTTTTAATTTCGGAATTTTTTACCGTATAGCTAATCATATTATTATTTATCTTCACAGGATTATCCTAGCAGTGGGCATACAATTAATTATTTAAAAACATAAAATAAATAAATTTGATATAAAAAAACAAATTGTTTAAAAAAATTTACATGTAAATGAAGGGTGAATTCTTTTCCGGTTGTTGATACTGTTATTTCTTTAGAGTATACTAAGTACAAAGAAGCAACCGGAAGGAATGAAATAATGAGCGGGCAGGAAAATCAAAGACAACCGTTTTTTTACGATATTACTTTAAGAGATGGAAATCAATCATTAAAAAAACCCTGGAACACTTGTGAAAAAGAATTTGTATTCAATCATTTGATTGAACTTGGAGTACAGGGAGTTGAAGTCGGTTTTGCGGCGGCTTCGGAAATGGACTTTGAAGCTTGCAGCAGACTGGCTTCTATAGCGCCTGATAATATTGTAGTTTCCGCATTGGCTCGCTGCGTTGAATCTGATATATTAAAGGCGGCAGAATCTATTCAGGCTGCAAATAAAAAAAGAATTCATACTTTTATTGCCATGAGTCCGTTTAATATGCGCTATGTTTTAAACAAATCTCCGGAACAGGTAAGAAAACAGGCTGTTGAAGCTGTAAAATTTGCAAAACAGACTATTGGACAAGATGGCGAAGTGGAATTTTCAGTAGAACATTTTGGAGATTGTCACGAAAATATTGATTTTGTTATTGATACATTAAAAGAAGTTGTAAATCAGGGAGCGAAGATTATAAATCTTCCGAATACGGTAGAAAGAACCCGCCCTAAAAAGTTTATTGATTTAGTTGAAAAAGTATATAATGCACTGCCTAAGGATATAATAATCTCCGTGCACAATCATAATGATTTGGGTATGGCAACAGCAGTAACCGTAGAAAGCTATTTCGCCGGAGCCGTGCAATTAGAATGCGCATTAAACGGTCTTGGAGAACGCGCCGGTAATACGAATCTGTATGAAGTTGCTGTTGCACTGCATAATTCAGGGGTTAATGTTCCTTTAAATCTTGAAAAAATATATGAACTTGCACTGACAATATCAGATATGTCGGGAATAAAGATATATGAAAAAGCTCCGTTAATAGGTCCCGAAGCACTGGCGCACAGAAGCGGAATTCATCAGGATGGCGCTATAAAAACAAAAGATATGCAAAAAGGCGCGTATCGCCCTATTCATCCGTCTTTAATAGGGAGAAAAGACGATGAAAAACTCGGATTTACCTCTCAATCCGGAAAGACCGCAATATTTGAAATTATTACGGAAGCCGGTTATCCTATTACGCTGCAAGAGGCGCAAAGAATTGCTCCTTATGCAAAAGAAATCGCCGAAAAAATCGGAGAACTTACAACAAAAAATATTATTGATATATATTACAAGCAAGTATTCAATGTTCAAGGCGCATTTACACTTTGTAATATTGAAAGAATTGACAGTGAAAATATAAATCTTCACTTTATGTACGACGATAAAGAGTTTGATATTAAAGTTCTTGGCAACGGTCCTGTTGATGCTTGTATTAAAGCTATTCAAAAAGCCGGATTTAATTGTGAATTGCTTCATTATGAACAACAAGCATTGAATGATGAATTAATGGGCTCCGCCGCAACCGCAATGAGTATTATGCATTTCAAAGCACCCGACGGGCAGACAATTATTTCCCGAGGCAGAGATAAAAGCACTGTTAAAGCAAATATTAAAGCTATTTTTAACGGTTTGAATATCATAGAAAATATTTCAAAATCTGCTAAAGTTTTTGAATCATCTTCATTAAAATAAAAAAAGTAACTAACTATGCTGTAATGGCTGCGGGCGGTCACAAGATTCTTTCTTGCAGAAACCGTAGAGGAACTTCCGTATGATTTTTATATTCTTGGTTTTCTGAATATAAATTCAGCTAAATTCTGAATTAAACTGCAACACAATGAAATGTTTTATCACAAACTTGATTAGTTGTTGTGTGCAATTTTTTTTTGTACGCTTGCAATTACTATCACTCGCAAAGACGGTTTCAGCCGGACTGTAGGTTCAATCCAATAACGTCAATTGCGAGGGGCTTTGAATAACAACGTCATTGCGAGTCCACCCGTGGTGGACGTGGCAATCTTTGCCATCTTTAGGACTAGATTGCTTCGTCGTTACACTCTCTTGAATTTTTGCAGTCAAACCATCCATTCTCACTATGTTGCGGTTTCGCTTTGTAATGTTCCCGCCTTGATTTTCCTTCCTTTCGGGCAATTTTTATTTATTTCCATATTTATGTTTGAGTAATATCGTTGTTAAACTTGGACGTTTCATTTGTTTATTAAATTTTGTTTCAAATTCTTCAAGTTCTTCTGAGGCAGCTTTTTTAAATTCGTTCATTACCGCTTCAACTCTGTCTGCTTCTGTTGTATATTGGGCTCTTATTTTATCAAGTTCTTTATTATCTAAAAATTTACCGCCGCAATTATAACAATCATCAACTTGAATCTCCTGTGTTGCATCCGTATAATTTTTAACCATATTCATTCCGCATAACGGGCATACTCTTGTATCATATTCACTAACGGTTTTAAAAGTTTTATCTTTTATTGCTTCAAGTAATGGAGTTATATCTTCTGTTACTTCATCAAATTTTTTGAATTCGCCTTTATCAAAAAAAATACCTCCGCAACCGTCAAGACATACATCAAGATATAGATTTTGTTCGGACATAAATATTTTTTTCATCTCTTTGCCGCATGCCGGACAGGTTAAAATTTTATCATTATCAGCCATAATTATACCTCATTTCTACCCGTATAATTTTAGCATATTTAC
>JAJQFK010000034.1 GCA_021201175.1 Candidatus Gastranaerophilales bacterium
ATTTATAATTTGGATTTATACTATTAATTTTCATTATTTAACCTCCTTTTGAGATGTAAAAGGCTCAAACAATTCTTTTTCTCTGCTGCCTTTAAAAACATCAGGATACTGATTGATATTTTGTTGTACAGGCTGTTTTTTCTCCGGTTTTTTCTTTCCGATTAATCCTAAAATTACCGGAACAAGAGCAATTGTAATAGTTGCTCTTAATGGCATAAATACCGGCTGAAATAACTTATCCATAACATTTTTACTTGTTCTTGAATAGTTATTTATTACAGTTTGCTGTTTTATAGCATTAACAACATCATCAGCCATTTCAGGTGCTTTTTCTTTTATGTTTCCCGTAAATATTTTTTCCGCATTTTTGCCGGCTTCTTTAAATACTTCCAGATTGAGCTTATCTCCTTTTGTTAATTCTGTAATTTGTTCAACGAAATTAGAATCTTTACCTTCTTGTATAAGGTTTTCTTTTAATGTTTTCAAAGATTCCACACCCTTTTTAACAACTTTTTCAGTACCTTCTTTTATTTGAGGAGGAATTTCAAATGCCCCGTTTTGCTGTGCTTTTTTCGTTGCTTTAGCAACAGGCGTACCTATAAGCGCAGACATCGCAAGTCCTATAAGTCCGGTTGAAACGGATTTAGCAGCCTGATAAGAACATTTTTCTTTATCTTCCTCTGTTTTTGCCGTTGCCATTATTGTTAATGGTCTTAAACTACAAGTTACAAATAAAGCAAATAAGGCTTCCGCTACCAAAGGACTGTACGATGCAAAATTTGCCGCTTTATGTAAGAGAGGCTCGCCCCCCTTAAAACTCGCACGACCATCAGAATTTCTCTTGATGGTCGTGCTTATTTGGTCATTATTATTTTGAGTTAAATTATGTCGCTCGTAATTTTGCTTCTCTCTCCTTTTCACAGAATTATCCATTCCCGTTTGTTTCGGATAGCTTCCTGTATTTGCTGTGATTGAATTAATTTTCATAACACCTTCCATACATTCTAATACAAGTTTCTCTTAAAATTTTAGTACTTACCAAAATTTATATGAACCTCTACATTTATTCCAAATACCGTAAAAATAATTTTTGCTATCTGGAGTTTTTATTGTAACAGAAAAAAACATAATTAATATTAAACGAATATGAAAATAATTCCGGAATTAACGATGTTTATTGAATATTAACTAAAAAAAGTTGATTTAAGAAAACTTAACAATAGCCCCCAAGGTTATACTTTGTAACTTGCATTATTCAGGAATTTTTTACAATTAAACTAAAAAATTAAAATTCATAAAATTTAAAAAATTAGCTATATGCATGCTGTAACATAAGATAAATTTTATTTTTAGTAAATTTGCCTAAGAATCTTCCTATTATTGCACATGCTTCTGTCAAGTACTTAATAAAAAAAAGTGTAAAAATTACCATTATTAACGAATGTAAAATTTATATAATTCACTTGTTTCAAAGAGCATGGTCTAATGTAAATAATAATTAAAAATTATTTCCTTGTATTAGGATATTGTAAGTCATAATATAAAATAACAAACGAAATACAGTTTACGGAAGGAGTGATGGCAATAGCTTTCCCTGCATAGGTGAAGGACTTAGAGTTTTTGTCCTTATTATAAAATCGTATATGATATGATGTGAAAGCAGCGACACAGAGAGATAAGGGGAATAAAAGGTTAGAAATTAATTAGACAAATGATTTAATCTTGCGAAGATTGGGGATTTTTAAAAGTTCTGTAAAAAGAACTTTTTTTATTGTAAAATAAACGTGTCTGAAAAAATCCAAGAGGCGGATTTCTCGCAGAGTGACCTCGTCTTTGCGAGCGTTAGCGAAGCAATCCAGACAAAATATAGACTGGTTTGCTTCGTCGTTACACTCCTCGCAATGACGTTGTTGCTCAAAGACTCGCAATTGATGCTGTTTCTATGGTACGAATCCAAGAGAGTTATCTAAAAATGCGGGTGACACTAGTTTAAAAATAATTACTTATAGGATGTAAAAATGAAACGTGTAATATTAATTGTCATTGATTCAATGGGCTGCGGCGCTATGCCGGATTGCCGGGAATATGGTGATGTTCCGGAATGTAATACTTTATGCAATGTTGCTAAAGCTGTTAACGGTTTAAATGCTCCAAATTTTTTTAAACTTGGACTCGGAAATCTTGGAAACGTGGAAGGAATACCGTATAATTCAAGTCCAATCGCTCAATGGGGTATAATGAAAGAGAAATCAAAGGGCAAAGATACAACAACCGGACACTGGGAAATGATGGGGCTTATTCTTGATAATCCCTTTAAAGTCTATCCTAATGGATTTCCTGATGAGATAATTCAAGAATTTATAAAAAAAACGAACTGCGGCGGGATTCTGGCTAATTATCCGGCATCAGGCACTAAAGTTATTGAAGATTTACACGCTGAACATTCAAAAACTAAATATCCTATAATATATACCAGTGCTGACAGTGTTTTTCAAATTGCAGCTGATATTGATGTTATTCCAATTGAAAAACTTTATAGTTTTTGCAGGGTAGCGCGTGAAATTTTAACTGACGAATATAATGTATCGAGGGTTATAGCCCGTCCATATAAAATGGATAACAATAAACCTGTAAGAATCGGGGCTTTAAGAAGGGATTTTTCAGTTGAACCGTTTAAAGATTCTACGTGTGACAATATAATTAATAATAACGGCATTGTTTTAGGTATCGGAAAAATTGAAGATATTTTTGTAGGGAAAGGTATTTCTCACGCAATACATACATCAGGAAATACTCAAGGTCTTGATATAACCTTAAAAGCTGTTAAAAACGAATTGAATTTAAACGATTTAAAAACTAAAAATTATAATATTAAAACATTTGATAAAATGTTTATTTTTACAAATCTTGTGGATACTGATATGTTGTACGGACATAGAAATGACTATAAAGGATATGCAAAAGCTATTGAAGAAATAGATTCATATCTTCCTAAAATAATCCAATCAATGACGAATGAAGATTTGCTTATTATAACAGCTGATCACGGTTGTGATCCTACTGTAAAAGGAACGGATCACACAAGAGAACAGGTGCCCCTTATTATTTATTCAAAAAATATTACACCATCTCAGCTTCCTGCTATAAATACTTTTTCTTATATTTCTGAAAGAATTAATAATTGGTTAGAAATTTAATTCTTAACCCGTTTCTAACCGGCTATTATACGTACTGCCTACAGCTTAGCGATATCAGATTGTATAGATTACTTTATATTTTACCTTTTTTCGGCAACTTTTTATTATATGGGGTTTTTATATATAAAAAGGAGTAAATATGTATATATTACCTTCAACAAAAATATCTGATATTGAAACAAAAGGTACGGACAATCAAAAGGCAGCAGCCACATACTTCGATAAGAACGGAAACGGAATTATAGATAAAAATGAAGCTGACAGCTTTAATTTATCGAAAATCTCAAAAACAGATGAAGCTTTAACAATCACATCTCCTAATGGCTACATTGATAAATTTGAAAATATCTCAATAAAGCGCAGTGATGATTATTATAAATCAGGATATATTCCGGTTGCAGTAGTTGATGATTTTACAACAAACGGTGGAATACAGCATGGTACAGGAGTATGTAATATAATAAAATCGATAAATCCAAATATTTCGTTAACTAAAATTAATTGCTGTAACATTGAAAATTGGAACGGACTACAAAAATTTGCAGATAAAGTAATATGTAAATTCCCAAAATTAGAAAATGCTCTTTATTCAAATAAAACAACCGGCAATCTCTGTAATGACTTTTTTGGCTCTTTAAATTTTGAAGCAAAAACATTTGAGATAGCATACAAGAAATTAAAAGAGCAAATTGATTCCGGAGTAAAATTTGAAGCGGTTAATATGTCGCAAGCGATTGAATGTCAATATTCAACAATTAATTCTCTTGTTTCTGATGAACTTGGTGTTGAAATAACTCCTGATAATATTGCTGATTACAAAAAAGAAATAAAAGAAATATTAAGGCAAAAACAAACCCAAAAAATTGAATATGAAGATATGAAACCATATTCTCATAAAGGAAAAATATCTGATATCCTTAGAATAATAGATGCAATGGAAAGTGTTAAAATTCCGATATATAATGCCGGTGCATATAAAAGTCCGGACAATACCGAAACATTCAGCCTTTTATCACTTGCAGATAATTCTTTAACAGTTGAAGCCGGAATTGAAACTGAAAACGGAATAATCCACGCCGACGTTGTTTCTCATAATTCGTTCGCTTTAGATGAAAACGGGAAAAGAAGAATTGCGGATTCTATTGTATACGGAGCAGGCGAATTACAAAGAGGTTCTACTTCTTTTGCAACACCTATGGTTCTTGCAAATAGTATAAAAGAAAAATATAAGTAAATAGTGAATTAAAAAATTTCTGCATAGTATATTGTGTGCCAAATTAGAATACAAACTTGACAATGGATTAATATTTAAATATAATCGGTTTGTGAACTATGAGTATACAATGGTTGAAGATTTTATTTTAAAAAAAAGAAAATTGTTAGCAGATTCAATTATCAAACATAGAAAAAGTAAAAATTTTACCCAAAAAATGTTGGCAGAAAAAATTGGTGTAGACCAAAATTGTATTGCACAAATAGAAAATAGTCAAGCTGATGTAGATTTGCGTTTGATATTTAAAATTTGTGAGGCTCTTGATATTTCAGAGTATGACTTATTTAATTACAATTAGATAAAAACAGAAATACATTATTAATTTATTTTAGTTGGTATTATGTAATTGGAGGAAGAAATTCCTCTTTTTTTTTATTAACTTTAATAGTATAATCATTTTAATAAAAAAAGGAGTATTGTTATGAAAAAAATATTGTCATTTATTTTAATTTTATGCGCATTTTGCTGCTGTGCTTGCTGCTGTGAAAATCAAACAATAGTTTCAAATAAGGCTGAAGCTGCTGAATATAAACAGGTTCAAGCAATGCATATACTTGTTCCGACAGAAGCGGAAGCTGTACAAATAAGAGAAGAAATAATGCAGGGACAAGATCAAAAGGAAATTTTTAATAATTTTATGAATGCTGCAAAAAAATATTCTAAGTGTCCTTCCGGCTCATCTGGCGGAATTCTTGGCTGGTTTGGAAAGGGTGACATGGTACCGGAATTTGAAAATGCTGCTTTTAATCTTCCTAACGGTCAAGTTTCTGAACCTATAAAAACTCCTTATGGCTGGCATTTAATATATGTTATTTCTAAAAAATAAGTATATAAAAAAATGACCGCTTTTGCGGTCAAAGAAAAATAACAAACAATATTTTTAATATAGGGGGGAGGGAAAAAAAATTTTTTACATATTGTCCATTAAGTGATTCATATAAGCTAAACTAATTTCAGTTTCTGCTTCATCGGATAATCCCAGATCTTCATTTTTTACTGATGAATGAACTGCTTCCTCAGTAGCTACAAATTTTTCCATTGAAGCGGCGATTCTTTCTTCTTCTTCTGCCGATACATATTGTGATACGTCGAGTGGTTTTTGCACAGGAACAAAAGCTGCGCTTTGTGCTGCCATGTATCCCAATATTTCTGATGATTCCATCTGCCTGTTTGGGGTATTTTCAGTATTTGCTTCTTTTTTTGAAGTTTGTGTTAAATCTTCTTTTTCTTGCTGCGTAAAATAACTATTGCTGCCATAAACTCCTAATTGAATTCCATTTACATTTGACATTTTGATATTCCTCCTATTGTTTGTTACAAATTTATTATCGGAATTATTTTTAATGAACTTTAATTTTTTGTCATATTTTTATATTAATTCGTTACATTTGTTAATATTAGCAAAACAAAATTTGAAATATCGGGGAGTTTGCAGGCTGTAAGTTGGGGTTTCTCCCCCAACAAAACTACTAATTTATTGTTGGGCTGAAAGTTGTAGTTGCAAGCGTGCAATTTATTGCACGAATCAATATTAAAAAACGATAAACAAGAATAAGTTTGAAACAAATCTGGAGTCTTTTGTATATTGCTTATTTAAACATAATTTAAATTCAAAATTTTGTCCTCCGGACGGGGAAACTTTTTTAAAAAGTTTCACAAAATTTGTGCCGTAGAACTTCGTTCATTAATCAATTGTAACGCTCAACCAGAGCGGGTGAACTCACTTACGTTCAGACAACACCCGCTTTGCTGTTGTTTCGCGAACATTGATTATTCACTACGTTATAGGCACGTGGAATACTTATACTTAATTATAAAATAAGGTACAATTGATATACAGTTACAACTTCCATCCGTTACACTGGATGTATCTTGTGCACTGACTAGGATATTCAATATTACACGAATTAAACGTACTACTACACCTTGTAATTGGATTACCATTTTTTCCTTCGCAAATATCCCCTGTACAAACCGTAGCCCAATGAACTTTTGGATTGCAAGTCTTGCAGTCATATTGTTGTATAGTAAACTTGAATATATCCTTAGCATGCCTGTTAGGAGCCTTGTAACCGTTTGTATCATAAAATAATGCAACAGTTCCTTCTCCATGTACCATGGTTCTTATAATCAGTGAACCGTCGTTTAGTGCATATACATTGGAATAATCTTCACTTACTCCATTACTTCCGTTTCTCGTATATGTTTGATTTGTTTTTGTTACAGGCATGTACTTGCCTAAATTTTCCTTCCACCACTCCTCTGAAAGTTCATCAGGCCATGAATAACTGATAAGAGAATCTTTTACAAAATTTGAGTTTTCTATTTGCACGAGTCTTACAGCATTTGAAAGAGTAGAATAAAACTTTTTTAATTTTGCCGCTGTTTCTTGTTTTTGATGATTCGCCATAAGTGTCGGAACCGTTATAGCAGCAATAACACCGATAATAACAAGGGTAATGAGAACTTCCGCTAAAGTAAATGCAGATTTGCGCGTTGCGAGAATGTTCAACTGACGCTTTACAGTGTCTTTGCGAGCCGATTTATCGGCGTGGCAATCTCTGCCATCTTTAGGACTGGTTTGCTTCACTGCGTTCGCAATGACGGTTTTGCTCGCAAAGATATCAACAGTCTTTAAATCTGCCACGGGGGGGGGTATTTTCATAT
>JAJQFK010000226.1 GCA_021201175.1 Candidatus Gastranaerophilales bacterium
TTCAGTTTTTCATCTCTGTTTTTATTTATGGCATAAGCCATATTGAGACCACTTGCCGTTGTAGTTTTAGGATGTGCCTTTGCACCCGTTGCAAAACTGCAAAAACGAATAAAAAGCGTTATGGAAAAAACCGTATTTGCGGATGCTTCAATTATTACCGAATACAATGAAGTTTTTGCAGGTAATAAAACAATAACTTCGTACAACTTACAAAAACACGAAACAGGTAAATTTTCTTTTATCCTTAAAAATATTTTTAATCTTAGAATAAAAATGGTACAAAAAACACAATGGCTCTCGCCGATGATGCATGTGATAGTTTCTATCGGTATAGCTGCGGCAATTGGCTACGGCTCACACTTAATTATGACAAACCAAATTACAAGCGGCAATTTTGTTTCTTTTATAACTGCATTAATCTTGCTTTATACTCCGGTTAAAAATCTCGGCAATAATTTAAATGCCGTTCAATTTTCATTTTTCTCTATAGAGAGAATTTTTGAAGTCTTAGAATCCGTGCCTGAGATAAGAGATAAAGAAAATGCAGTAGTAATGGGCAGGGAACATACAAATATTGAATTTAAAGATGTTTGGTTTGAATATGCTGAAAATGTTCCGGTGCTAAAAAATATAAATCTGCAAATAAAACAAGGAGAAACAATTGCTTTAGTTGGAAATTCCGGCGGCGGTAAAACAACAATAGTAAATCTTTTGCCAAGATTTTACGATATTAAATCCGGCTCAATCACTATTGACGGAATTGATATTAGAAACTATACACTTCAAAGCCTCAGACAGAATAATGCTTTTTAACAAGTTTAATAATTAGTTGAAATAAAACTTATAAGCAAAAGGAGAAGATTAAAATGAATAGAATATTATATTGCAAAATTGGTTGGATGAAAAACTATACAGGAAAACAGAATGGTAATCCCAGACGGGGTGGTGCATATAATGACGAAAGTACAGGGCATGAGATATATAATTTTAAAAGTTATAGTGGAAAGTATTACGGATTTGTTGGACAAGGTAAAAAGAAAACAATTCATATAGAAAAATTGGGAGCAGATAAAAATAGCGAGTCTGTTAAAAATATACTGGTGGTTTTTGTTGCAACCGCTGATGAAAAAGGACAGTATATTGTTGGTTGGTATAAGGATGCATTTGTATACAGAGATTCTAAAACAGTACAAAGATTTGGCAATTTCCGAAAATATGTCAATAAAATTAAATGAAGAAATGGATAAATACATGGAATGTCATAGAAAAAGTTTTCAGAAAAAATATAATAAATAAGGTTCATGTAAAGTAACAACAAATTTAGAAAAAATTGACAGGGTATTTTGAGAAAAATGTCGGCATTAATACCAAATTTTGAAACCCTTCCTGCCCGAAATAATCATTTTATCTGTCACAAAAAATCATTTCATGTGTCCGTTTACATTGCACTTAAAAATTAATATTAGATAATACACATTAATACATAATAAAAATCGAATAAAAATTTTTATATAAATATTCTGTATTTTCTCTTTGTTCGCTATCGGTTCAAATAGGTTTTAAATAAATATTATGGCAAATGTGGTAAAAGTGGTAAAAGTAAAATATCTATTCTGTTTGACAATCATTAATGGTTTCAGAAATAAGAGTTTCTATATTATCTAGCAGTATCTTTATTTCTTTAATATGCAGGAGTGTATAACTCTTATCTTTACCTGTTGAATATGTTAATTGTTTTTTGATGTATGACGCCGTTGCTAAAGCCCTCGAAATGACGCAACTGAACCGACCGGAACGGAGTTCCGAAGGTGAAACTCGGCGATCGTGGAGTAAATCTAAGAGGCTGTATTTGATGTACTTCATAATAATTTTATCCTCTTTTAACTATTTTTTTATTATATCAAATTTATTATATTAGGTAAATATATTGTTTGTGTTTTTTTTCTTAGCGTATTAAAATGGTAAAATGAGGATAATATAATAAGGGATATAAATATGACTGAGTATTCATTAGAGGAAATATCGCAAATTGTCGGCGGTATTTTGACAAAGGTAAAAGATGTCAAAATTTCAAGATTGGGTCCTCCGTTACTGGCGGATGAAAATACCCTTGCTTTAGCATTAAATGAAGATGAAATAGAAAATCTTTCAAAAACAAAAGCAAAGGCGGCACTTGTACCAATTGGTGTTTCAATGGATAATATTTCTACTATTGAAGCTGAACGTCCAAGGCTTGCTATGATGAAATTACTTCACTTATTCTATATACCGCCGGAATCTTCTTCCGGAATTCATCCAAGTGCCGTTGTCCACCCGACAGCTAAATTGGGAGAAAATGTTTCAATCGGTCCTAACGTTGTTATTTCAAGAAATGTTTCAATCGGAAAAAACTCTAAAATATTAGCAAATACCTATATTGGCCGCTCCGTTCAAATAGGTGAAAATTGTCTTTTCCATGCGGGAGTTAACATCGGGGATAATGCTATTATTGGAAATAAAGTAATTTTGCAGCACGGTGTAAGCATTGGTGCCGACGGTTTTAGTTTCGTTACCGAAAACCCTAACAACGTTGAAAATGCACGGCAAGAAGGTGATGTAAAAGAAGATAATACAGACCAGAAAATATATAAAATTCCTTCTCTTGGCTCTGTTGTAATCGGTGATGATGTTGAAATAGGTGCAAATACTTGTATAGATAAAGGTACAATTGAAAATACCGAAATCGGAGAACAAACCAAAATAGATAATTTAGTTCAAATAGGTCATAATTGCAAAATCGGAAAAGGCTGCATGATTGTTTCACAGGTCGGGGTTGCAGGCAGTTGTAAGATTGGCGACAGGGTTGTAATTGCCGGTCAAGTCGGATTGGCAGACCATATTGAAATTGGCAGTGATTCTATAATCATGGCACAAGCGGGAGTTACAAGAAGCTTCCCTGAAAAATCAATTCTTATCGGGGCTCCGGCTATGACAAGAAAAGATTTTATAAAACACATGAAAACTATGAAGAAAGCTGAAGACTTAGTTTCTAAGTTTAAAGACTATGAACATCTATTAAAGGATTAACAGATGACAACTATAAAAAAAGAGGTAACCTTAAAGTCAATTGCTTTAATGACCGGAGTTGATTCCGAAGCTAAAGTTTGTCCTTCACAAACAAAAGGTATCCGTTTCCATTTTGGCGAGAAAGTTATTGCAGCTGATGTTGATAATGTTGTATCAACTGAACACTGTACTGTAATTGGCGATGACACTATTAAAATAATGCTTATAGAACACTTTATGGCGGCATGTGCAATATGTCAAATTGATTCATTGGATGTTTATCTTTCTCATTTTGAATTGCCAATTCTCGGGGGAGGTTCAAAAGAATGGGTAAATGCATTTCAAAATGCAGGTATAGAATCTTGTGATAAAAAGATATTTACGGTAAAAGAACCTTTATATTATCTTAACGGAAAAACCCACCTTGTCGTATTACCGGCAAAGGATTTAAATGTGACTTATTCCGTTAATTTTAAACATAAAGATTTAAAAAATCGCTGGGTAAGTTTGGATACTAAAAATATAGATGAAATAGCTCAGGCAAGGACATTCGGATATTTAAACGAACTTGAAATGCTTCAAAAGGCAGGTTATGCGAGAGGCGCAAAAATCGAAAATACATTGGGATTAACTGATGACGGTTATACTTGCGAACTTAATTCGGAATTTGAACCGATAAAGCATAAGATTTTAGATTTAATCGGAGATTTTTATCTTGCCGGCTGTAATATTTTCAATCTTCATGTACAAATTATTGTAAAAGAAGCGGGGCACAGTGTCCATATAATAGCTGCAAAAGAAATAAAATATAAATTGACCTTGGAGGAATAATGACAGAAGAACAAATCGTAAAATTTGATGTTATGGAAATCATGCAAATGATACCCCACCGGTATCCTTTTATACTGGTAGATAAAATAACAGAGTGTGTACCGGGTAAATATTGCAAAGGATATAAAAATTTAACAATGAATGAGCAGTTTTTTCAGGGGCATTTCCCAGGGAATCCCGTATTTCCCGGAGTTCTTCAACTAGAAGCAATGGCTCAGATGTCGGCAGGTGTTTTAATGCCGTTACCGCAATATAAAGATAAATTATTTCTGTATGCCGGTATTGATGGTGTAAGATTCAGGAAACAAGTAAAACCCGGTGACAGATTCGATATGGAAGCGGAACTTATAAAAATAAAAGGTCCTATTGCAAAAGCAAGTGCAAAAGGTTTTGTTAACGGACAACTTGCCGTAGAGGCAGAATTAATGTTTTCGATTGTAGGAAATAAATAACAGGGGAGGATAAAATAATGACTATTCATAAAACGGCAATCATTGCAGATAATGCAGTAATACCGGCAAGTTGCGAAATTGGTCCAAACGTTATAATAGGAGAAGATGTAGTTCTTGGTGAAAATGTTAAAATTATCGCTAATGCGTATTTAGAATATTGTGAAATCGGGAGCGGAACTATAATATATCCTTTCGCTAGTTTAGGTACATCTCCTCAAGATTTAAGTTATCACGGACAAAAAACAAAAGCCGTTATCGGTGAAAACTGTATTATAAAAGAATACGTAACCATAAATCGTGCCGCCGGCGAAGATGGGGCGGTTACAAAAGTTGGTAATAAATGTTTATTTATGGCATCTTCACACGTAGCACATAACTGCGTTGTTGAAGATGAAGCAATTTTTGCTAATCTTGCAACAATAGGCGGGCATGTTCATGTCGGAAAAGGCGCATTTCTTGGTGGTATGAGTGTTTATCACCAAAATATCAGAATCGGTGAATATGTTATAATTTCCGGATTTTCTGCCTCAAGAATGGACATTCCTCCTTTTTCAAAAGCTGACGGCAGACCTGCTATAATCCATGGACCAAACACAATAGGATTAAAAAGACGCGGGTTTACTCCGGAAGAAAGAAAAAATATAAGAGAAGCTTATAAACTTATTCAATCGAGAACACACACTTTGACAGAGGTTGTTGAAATTTTAGAAAAAGAATATCCTAATGACAAAAATGTTTTACGCATTGCAGATTTTATAAAAACTTCAAAAAGAGGAATATATCTTTCACGGTGTAATGATTTAGAAGACGTTGAGGTATAATAATGACAAATTTATGGGAAAAATATGCAAAAGTTCTGGTAGAATATTCAGTTAATGTTCAGAAGGGAGAATTAACCGTTATCAGAACAGATTCTCATTTATCACAGCCGCTTATAAAAGAAATATATAAACAAGTCCTTTTAAGAGGCGGTTATCCTGTTGTAAGAACAGGCATGGAAGGCTTAAATGAGGTGTTTATTAAAAATGCTTCCGATGAACAGCTTGTCTATATTGACCCTATGCTTGAGCTTGAATATGAAAAAGCACAAAATCTTATTTCAATAGGCGCGCCGGTAAACGTAAAAAGTATGGCAGGTTCTGATTCCGGAAAACTTGCCCGGCGCTCGGCTGCACTAAAAAAATTATCTGAAAAAATGCTGAAACGCTCCGCCGAAGGCTCTCTTAAATGGGTTATTGCTGATTTTCCAACCAATGCTCTTGCTCAAGAAGCAGGCATGTCTTTAGATGAATATACGGAATTTCTGGTAAATGCTTGTTGGCTTCACCTTGATGACCCCGTTTTAAAATGGAAAGAAATAGGAGAAAAGCAGGAAAAAATAGCTGATTATCTTAATACAAAATCACAAATACATATAATCGGTGAGAAAACGGATATTACGTTTAATACTGCTGGCAGAATCTGGAAGAGTTGTGCGGGCGAATATAACTTCCCCGACGGAGAAGTTTATACTTCCCCTGTTGAAAACAGCGCTAACGGTCAGATATATTTTGATTTTCCGCAGATATACAGAGGAAATGAGGCACAAAAAGTCCTTTTAACGTTAGAAAATGGAAAGATTGTTGACGCAAAAGCAGAAAAGGGCGAGGATTTTCTTAACAACATGTTAAATATGGATGAAGGCTCACGTTTTGTAGGAGAAATTGCAATCGGAACAAATGACATGGTACAAAAAGTAACCGGAAATATTTTGTTTGATGAAAAAATCGGCGGTTCTATTCATATGGCTGCCGGCGCTTCTTATCCTGATACCGGAGGCAAAAATGTTTCAGGACTTCATTGGGATTTAATAAAAAATATGAAAAATGATGGAAAAATTTATGCTGATGATGTACTTATATATGAAAACGGTAAATTTTTAATATAATCAATCATTTTATTGCATAAAATTCTGTAAATTAAAATATTCAAAATAAATCCTTATGACAAAAAATATTTTGTCCGGTCTTTAATTCATTATAAATATAAAGGAGAGGTTTATATGAATATTTCACCTATAAGTTTTTCCGGTATTATGAAGGTATGGAAAAGCCATGATGGCGCTGTGTGCAGAACATATTATCCTTGTAAGGATGAAAAACTTGCAAAGATTGCAGACAAAGAAGACTTTGATTATGTAATACAAAATGAAAGGATAAGCATGCTTATTGATGACACATTAGGTCATGATGAAAAATGTGAACATTCATTTCTTGGGGAAACCCTTCCTTTTTATAGTCGGGAAATGGATGAAATTAAAATTATAAATAAAAGAAAAAATCGTGATTCAATAAATTCGTTGTGGTATATAGTATAGTTAATTTATCAGAAAATTTCCTGAAAACAAGTACAGCACAAGCCACAAAAGACGTTTCAGGGAAATAACATCAAACCCTCCGCGAAATTAGGCTGAATCGCACTATTAAAATGCCTTATAGACTTTATAAAATAAAAAATCGATAGAACTCCCGATTGGCATTCTATCGATTTTAAAATTGTTTTTGTTTTTATTTTTACAATAATTGATCAAGCTTCTTCAATTCTGTAAACTTTTGCTCGTATTCAGCTTTTATTTTTTCTGCTTGTGCTTCTTTTAAACGTTTTTGTTCAAGTTTTTCGCCAAATCTATCTTGCAAGTTAGCTTTCATAGCTTCCTGATCAAGTTTTTCAAATAATCCCTCAGTGCACTAAAACATTTCATCATCAACCGACAAATGCTCTCATTTGAAT
>JAJQFK010000257.1 GCA_021201175.1 Candidatus Gastranaerophilales bacterium
GAGTTTATTTTTGAGAAAAGAGAGAAATCAATTTATGTTAAATATTGATTCTTTAGCAAGCGGATTTAGCGCATATCTTGAAAATTTAAACAGTATTTCTACAAAGGATTACAGTACAACTAATTCTACGTATGATATTTTTAAATATCCTGATGAATTCAAACAATATCTTAAAAATGAAACAAATAATTCAGGTGAAATTTTATATATGAGTGTAGATGAAATATTAAATCTGGAAATTGAGAATGGTAAACTGGTTGTACCGGATGAAGATGAGGAAGAAGGACTTCCGGCGGAGGATGAATTACAAGCTTCTGAAACTGAAACTGATTCTCAAACTGCAACGGAAGAATCGGAAGTTACGGAAGAATCGGAAGAAATATCTGCGGACGAAACTGTTTCTGATGAAACCGGTGAAACAACTGCTGATTCCGAAACTACAGATGATAATGAATCATTAGATGTTTTATCTGATCTGATAAATCAGATGTTAGAAATGGACGAAGTAAAATCTGTTGTTGATGTTGACGGTAATGATGAAATTGACGAAGAAGAACTGGAAAATTTTATTAATAAAATTAATGAATATGATGATGATGAAGAAAATCTTTCCTTAACCGATATATTGAGCGCAATGGAAGATATAAATAATAATGAATTTTCTTTGAGTGATACAGAGACGGAAGAAGATACCGATGATGTTGAAGATGTTGATTCTACAGGTGCTATAGATTCGGCAGACTCTAACGGCACAACAGGAGCAACAGGCTCATCCGGAGGCGGCTCGGGAGTTTCAGGTTCTTCCGGAAATTATTCATCAGGTTCTTCCGGAACACAGGAAAAAACTCTTGATAATATGACCGAAGCTGAATTGAAATCCGAATTAAAAACGGCAAATAACGATTTATCCGATAAAAAATCTGCATTAGAAGCAATTTATAACGGAACCGATTCAACAATCAAAAAAGCACAAGATGATGTAGATGACGCTTATAATGAATACCGCAATCAATTACTTGAAATAGATGAAGGACTTGCAAAAGAAGTTGACGACCTAAAAAAACAACAGGACAAGAAACAAAGTGAAATAGATTCAAAAGAAATCGAGATTTCAAATCAGGAATGTGCGGTTTCTGATGCGCAAACAAATTATAATAATGCGGTATCAACCACAAAAACACTTAAAGCTTCATTATCAGAACTTGAAAATGCAGACACTTCCGATATGGATTCAAGTGAGAAATCCGCAATTACTTCTAAAATTTCAGCATTAAAATCTAAAATATCGGAATCCGAAAAAAATGAAGAAACAACAAAAACAGCATGGGATGAAGCGAAAACTAAACTTGAAGAACTAAATAATTCAAAAACAACTCTTGAAAGCGAAAAGTCAGAACTTGACAAACAAATGAGCGATTTAGAAACTAAAATTACGGAAAATAATCCGGATATAAAAAATTATCTGGAAAAATATAATGAAGCAAAAGAAAATTTAGAAACAACAAAACAAAATGCTGTAGAATCAGCAAAAAAAGACATACAAGAATCTCAAGATTATGTAGATGAAGTTAATACGGCAATAAATAATTATGATAATAAACAAATAACAAAAGAATATGCGCTTCAAGACGGTTCCGGCGAAGAACTGACAGAGTTTGCATTGGGATTGGAAGGAAAAACAGCATCAGAAATGCAGCAATTAATGCAATCAGCAGGCTGTCAGTTTGATGATTGTGCATGGTGTGCAGATTTTGTAACATACTGCTTAAAACAAGTATATGGTGATGATATTCCGGGCGACTTTACGAGTACCTGTTCAAACACGGCATATTGTCCGACAATTGAAAGCTGGGCGAAATCTAACGGTTCTTATACACAAGATTCAAGTCAGGTTCAGCCGGGAGATTTAATACTTTACGGAAGCGGAGTTGCAAGTCATATAGGTATTGTTACCTCTGTAAACAGCGACGGTACTGTTAATACTATTGAAGGTAATACTACTAATGATTCCGGCGGCTATGGAAGCGGCTATGTAAATGCACATTCAAATGTTTCTAATGCAAGAAGTTTTGTTAGATTAAGCGCCTTGTCATAAATTTTCAAAATTTAATCCCATGTTTGCAAAAATTATTATATTTAATGTAAAATATGATTGTAGAAGTTTTGCGGGATATACTCCATAAAATGAGTTTAGAAAATAGTCAGGTGCAAAAATTTAATATTAAAGATTATCAAGAGTTGATTGATACTCTTGCACGTGTTGAATATAAAAAATTAGCAGCTAAGCATTTAATTGATTTTTCAGAATTGATTAATATAGGAACTCAGGTTGTACATAAACTTTGTTCCGATAAGCCTGTTAATCAGTATAATAAATCATACATTTCAACCGCTATAAAGTGGGCGATTCGTAATGAAATCCGGCGGCGTTATAAATGGTATGTATTGAAAAATCGGCAGCAGGAAAATATATTAATTGATGAACAAAGCGGATTTAATATTCAAGAAGCTGTTTATAAGACTATTTTGTCTGTAGATGAAATGTCAGAAGGTGATAATCCTACATTAATTAAAGATTTAAAAAGGAATCCGGAAGAAAAAGTATTATTTTCAGAACTCAGCGAAAGTATAAAGGCTGCTATAAAAAAACTTCCGCCAAGAGAAAGAGAACTTATTGAATGTAAATTCTTTAATGATAAAAAGTTAAGGGAAATATCGGAAGAATTTAACCTTTCCCCTTCACGAATTTCAAGAGTTATTCAATCAGGGCTAAATAAAATAAGAAAAGAACTGATTAAACAAAATTTAGTATAAAGCAATGCTGTAATGCATTGCTTTATTATGTATGAAAAAGGAGAAATTTAATTTATGTCAAAATTAATGAGCGGAATAATGTCTTATATATTGCCCCCTTCTAATGATGTTTTCTATTCTTTGTTTGAAGAAGGTACAAAATGCTGCAAACAAGCTTCGGAATTGCTGCATGAAATATTAGAAAGCGGAAATATCACGGAAGAACAAATCGCCAGAGCAAGACAATATAAGCATGCCAGCAGTAAAAACATAAAAAAGACTCTCGAAGTTTTAGATACATCATTTGTTACCCCTATAGACAGAGAAGATATTCAAAATATTTCTTCACTTTTAAATAAAATTACAAAAAAAATAACTAAATCATGTATGAACTTGAAAGTATACAGACTGGAAAAATATACAGAAAATTTAAAAAAGCAGTCGCAAACTTTAATAGCCGCAACATCAGAATTAGAATTAATTTTTTCTACATTTAAAAAACCGACAATATCTGATATGACAGCAAAAAATCTAAAAATGAAAGAGATTGAAACACGCGGGGATGAAATACTTTTAAATGCAACGGAAGCTTTATTTTCAGGAAAATATGATGCATTAAATGTAATAAAGTTAAGAGATTTGCACAAAGATTTAGAAAATGCGCTTGATGCTTGTTATGCTGTTTCTGATGCCGTAGTAAGCGTTGTATTAAAGTTGAGTTAACGGAGTAAATTATGACACTATCATTAATTTTATTAATAGCCGTAATAATAACAGCACTCGCGTTTGACTATATAAACGGATTTCATGATTGTGCAAATTCGATAGCCTCTGTAGTTTCAACAAAAGTATTATCTCCCCGTCAGGCAGTTTTATTTGGTGCTACACTTGAAGCATCGGGAGCTTTATTAGGTGTGAATGTAGCAAAAACAATCGGTGCCGGAATTATTGCCTCTAATACAATTACTCTGCAAGTAATATTATGTGCTCTGTTAACAGCAGTAATATGGAATTTAATTACCTGGTGGTTCGGACTTCCTTCCAGTTCTTCTCATGCTTTAATCGGAGGCTTATTGGGTTCTGCATTTATACATGCCGGATTGGATACGATAAATTTTAGAATTTTATTTGAAAAAGTAATAATTCCAATGTTTGCCTCTCCCGTTGTCGGATTCACTGTCGGATTTATAGTAATGTGTTCATTTTTAAGGTTATTTTATAAAATGAAACCTGACGTTATAAACAGGCGGTTTAAAAGAGTACAGTTATTTGCTTCCGGTTTAATGGCATTAAGTCATGGTTTAAATGACGCACAAAAAACAATGGGTGTTATAACTATGGCACTTGTTACGGCGGGTGTTTTAGTAATGCCGGAGGGTGAATTTAATATTCCTATCTATGTAAAGCTGACATGTGCAGTTACAATGGCACTGGGTACAATGTCGGGCGGCTGGAAAATAATAAAAACAATGGGCAGTAAAATTATAAAATTAAAACCTATTAGCGGTGCTGCCGCTGATTTTTCAGCATCTTCAATAGTTTTACTTGCTTCTGTTTTCGGCATTCCTTTGAGTACTACTCATGTTGTTTCAACATCAATTATGGGAGTCGGCACGGCAATAAAAGGAAGCGGGGTCAGAACTAATATTATAGGAAATATTGTTACGGCATGGGTGCTTACAATTCCATGCTGCGTTATAATGTCATTAGTTTTATATTCGGTGTTAAAACATATTCCGCATTAGAAAAGAAAAAGAGGTAGTTATGGCATTAAAATCAATTCAATACAGAACAAACGGAACATGCTGCGGCTTAATGAATGTCATTATAGAGGACAGTAATAATAAAATTTATGATGTAGAATTTATTGGCGGCTGCCCCGGGAATCTTGCCGGCATAAGACAGCTTTTAAAAGGCATGGATATTCAGGAAGTTATAGATAAATTTCAGGGAATAACCTGCGGCGCAAAAAAGACAAGCTGTCCCGACCAATTGGCTAAATGTCTTATTGAGTATAGAGATTATTCTGCTCAAAAAATCGAAAAATAAAAGGTAATATCTTTTTGTTTATTTTATAATCATAAAAAAGAGGATTAATTGTGTCTATAGAACTTGATAACAAGCAGGGGTTAATCGCAGGAAACGGACAACTTCCCGTACAGCTTGCAAAAAATGCAAAAGAAAACGGTTTTGAAGTTATAGCAATTTCATTATCATCAGATAACAGAAATGAGTTAAAAAAATACTGTTCACGTTTATATGATTATGCCCCAGGAGAAGTTTTAAAAATCAAAAATACACTTCAAACAGAAAAAATATGACAATTGACATTCATAGGAAAAGTGTCTAAAAGTCTTGTTATAAAACGTCCGAGATTTGATTCTTTAGCTGTAGAATTTTTAAAACAAGCTTCAAGATTAAATGATGATGCTATAATGCTTTTTTTAGTTGAAGAACTTAACAAAATAGGCATAACGGTTTTGGATCAAACAATCTTTATTAAAAACTTAATGATACCCCGCGGAGTTTTAGGGAAAATTCAACCTACAGAAGAACAGTTATCTGATGTTGAATACGGTTATAAGATAGCAAAAGAGATGGGACAGCTTGATATTGGACAGTCTGTAGTAATAAAAGACCGTATGATTATGGCTATAGAAGCCATTGAAGGTACAGATAAATGTATTAAACGCGGGTGCAAATTAGGTAAAAAAGATTCAATAATCGTTAAAGTTGCAAAGCCTGCACAGGATAAGCGTTTTGATATTCCTGCATTCGGTCTGAATACATTAAAAACCATGAAAAAATATAAAGCAAAATTAATTGCGGTGGAAGCAAATGAAACAATTTTAGTTGACCAGAAAAAAACAATAGAGTTTGCTGATAAAAATAATATAGTAGTAATGGCGGTATGAAAAAATTATTTATAATAACGGGTGAATATTCAGGAGATAAGCATGCCGCAGATGTGGTAAAAGAAATAAAGTTTATTAATCCTGATATTGAAATAGAAGCAGTTGGCGGCGAAAATCTTAAAAAAGAGGGGGTTAAACTCTATTGCGACCATTCGCAGATGTCGGCTATGGGGTTTAATTTGAATATTATTCTCACGCATATAAAACTCGGGAAAAAAATCGCGAAGTATTTGAGTGAAGAATTTAAGCCTGATTTAATATTAATGATAGATTACGGCGGATTTAATTTGAATCTTTCAAAGGTGCTTTCTAAATGCGGATTTAAGATATTTTATTATATTCCGCCGCAAATCTGGGCATCAAGAAAATGGAGATTGAATACAGTAAAATCAAACATATCCAAGGTCTTAACCATATTTCCGTTTGAAAATAAGATGTATGAAGAAAAGGGAATAAATTCTGAATTTGTAGGACATCCTCTTTTATCAGAACTTCCTGAAAAGTACAATAAAAATACTTTTTTTAAGGAAAATAATCTGGACATTAATAAAAAATTGGTATCTATATTCCCCGGCTCAAGGGTCTTTGAGGTTAAAAACTTACTAAATTTATTTTTAGATTCTGCAAGACTGATAAAAAAACAAAATAGTAATGTTCAATTTATAATATGTCAGGCGCCCAGCATAAAAGATGAACTTATAAATAAGCAGCTTACAAATTATGCTGATTTAAATATAAGAGTTATGAAACAAAAGAATTATGAATTGTTATCAGTATCTAATGCATTAATACTGGCATCCGGAACTGTTGCACTTGAGGCGGCTTTATATAATACCCCGATGATAATCAGTTATAGAGGTCCGGCATTTTTGTATTTAATTTATTTACTGGTAAGATGTATAAAACATGTCAGCCTGCCTAACATCATAATGAATCGGGATATAGTTCCGGAAATATTGCAGTATAATGCGAAACCGGAAGTAATATCAAACTGTATCATAAAAATATTGACTAATGATTCTTATAGAGAACAAATGGTTAAAAGTTTAGCGGAAGTTAAGCAGCAGCTTACAACTCAAGGGGCATCAAAGCGGACAGCAGAAATTATTGTAAAAGAGTTAAGCTGAATTTGCATAATTTGACTCTTAAATTTTATTCCGGCAAAAACATGTCAGAGAAATCCAAGAAGTCGTGCAATTTATTGCACGAACAAATATTATAACAACTTATAAACAAGAATAAATTAGAAACAAAACTGGAGTCTTT
>JAJQFK010000261.1 GCA_021201175.1 Candidatus Gastranaerophilales bacterium
ATTTTTTAAGATAAAAAATTATGTTTAGATTATAATTGAAATATATGGAATAAAATGGAGCAGAGTGGTGATAAAAGAAAGATATTTCCCGCAGGAAATCGAAAAAAAGTGGCAGAAACACTGGGATGAAATTAAATTAAATAAAGTATATGACGACAAAGATAAAGAAAAATATTATGTGTTGTCGATGTTGCCGTATCCGTCCGGTAAACTGCATATGGGACATGTCAGAAATTATACGATATCAGACGTTATTGCTCGTTATAAAAGAATGAACGGATTTAATGTATTACATCCGATGGGGTGGGATAGTTTTGGTCTGCCTGCTGAAAATGCAGCAATACAACACGGGGCAAATCCTAAAAAATGGACGCTTGATAATATTGCATATATGAAACAGCAGCTTAAATCTTTAGGATTAATGGTTGATTGGGATAGAGAAGTTACAACTTGTCTGCCTGAATATTATAAATGGACACAGTATTTCTTTATTCAGTTATTTAAAAAAGGACTTGCATACAAAAAAGAAGCCGCTGTTAATTGGTGTAATAATTGTTCTACAGTTCTTGCAAATGAACAGGTAATAGACGGCAAATGCTGGAGATGCGACGGTCAGGTAGAAAAAAAATATTTATCTCAATGGTTTTTGAAAATTACTGACTATGCTCAACAGCTTTTAGATGATATTGAAAAGCTGAAAGGCTGGCCGGACAGCGTTAAAATAATGCAAAAAAATTGGATAGACCGTTCTCAGGGCGCTATTTTACGTTTTAAAGTCAAAGAAATAGAAGGAATGGAAGTTCCTGTTTATACAACAAGACCCGATACCGCTTTTGGTATTACGTATTTAGTTGTAGCTCCGGAATATAAAGATATTGAAAAATTAACTACTCCCGAAAATAAGATTGCAGTTGAAAAATACAGGCAAAATGCCAGAAGAATGTCTGAAATAGAACGCTTGTCAACTGAAAGAATTAAAACCGGCGTACCTTTGGGAACACATTTAATTAACCCTCTAAACGGAGAAGAATTCCCCGTTTGGACAGCCGATTATGCTTTGGCTGAATACGGAACAGGCGCTGTAATGGCAGTTCCTGCTCACGATGAAAGGGACTTTGCGTTCGCAAAAAAATATAATTTGCCGGTAAAAATAGTTATTCAAAATCCTGAAAATCCGTGTACAGAATTACAAGAAGCATATACCGGCAAGGGAGTTCTTGTAAACTCAAATGAATGCAACGGTCTTGATAATGAAACTGCAAAGAAGGCTATTATTGATATTGCGGTAAAAAATAATTTCGGAGAAGCAAAAGTTCAATATAGATTGAGGGATTGGCTAATATCAAGACAAAGATACTGGGGTACACCGATTCCGGTTGTTTATTGTCCTAAGTGCGGTACAGTTCCTGTAAAAGAGGAAGATTTACCGGTATTACTTCCGGAGGATGTTGATTTTTCGGTTAAAGGTAAGTCGCCGGTAGCAACATCAGAAACGTTTAAACATACTACTTGTCCGATTTGCGGCGGACCTGCCGAGCGTGAAACTGATACTATGGATACATTTATGTGCTCAAATTGGTATTATTACCGTTATATAGATGCACGAAATGATAAAGCCCCTTTTGATAAGGATTTAATTAAATATTGGGCGCCGGTTGACCAATATGTCGGCGGTATTGAACATGCTATTTTACATTTGCTATATTCCAGATTTTTTACTAAAGCTTTAAGAGATTTAGGTATTTTTGAAATAGATGAACCGTTTACTAATCTTTTAACACAGGGAATGGTTTTAAAAGACGGTTCTAAAATGTCAAAATCAAAAGGAAATACCGTAGACCCTGATGAAATATTCAAAAATTACGGGGCTGATACAGCAAGACTGTTCATTCTCTCGGATTCTCCCCCTAACAGGGATTTTGATTGGTCTGATGCCGGTGTTGAAGGGTGCAGCAAATTCCTAAACAGAGTTTGGAAAATTTACAGTCAGTTCCAAAAGGATATTATTCTTAATTATACTCTGCCTGAAATATCTTCACTTTCAAAACAGAATAATGATTTTGTAAGGCAAGTTCATATTATGATTAAGAAAGTATCAATGGATATTGCTAATGAATTTCAATTCAATACTGTTATTTCAAAATACAGAGAGTTTACAAATGTTATTTATGATTATTTAAATAATAAAGAAGAATTTTCTGATGAAGATAAACAGGTATTTAGTTTTGCTGTAGTTACGTTCTTAAAACTATTTGCCCCCGTACTTCCTCATATGGCAGAAGAAATATATGAAGGTTTAGGAGGAACAGATTCTATTCATAAGCAGCAATGGCCAAAATATGATGACAATCTCGCGAAAACAAGTACAATAACGCTTGTTGTTCAAGTTAACAGCAAAGTTAAAGATAAAATTGAAGTTGATTCTGAATCATCAAAAGAAGATTTAGAAAAAGCGGCAATGAGCAGTACAAAAATAAAAGAACTTATTTCAGGGAAACAAATAGTAAAAATAATTACAGTACCCTCGAAATTAGTAAATATTGTAATAAGATAAATAATGTCCAAGGAAATTTCGTGTCTTTGCGAGTTTTTTAAGTAATTTGAATCAACACTTTATATTCAAGCCAAACTACTGTAAAACAAAGCAAACTAGTTTTAAAGATGGCAGAGATTGTCGCGCCTATAAATCGGCTCGCAATTGACATGCAAGAGATTGCCGAGTCCGCCACAGGCGTGCTCGCGATTGTACATGTTCCTGAAAATAAAAATTAACAAATGTTAAGTTTTGCGCAATTTTTCCCCAAAAAAATACTTTATAAATATATAGAGAGCTAGTATGATTCACGGGAGATAACAATGAACGAATCACAATTAAATGCAATATTAGGCACAATAAGTGAACCTGTAAAAAACAGATATCGTCTTTCCTCAAGAACTGAAACATCAGAAATTCAAAGAATTATGAGAATTTTTGTTATTAATGAAGAACAAAAAAATAAACATAAAATGCTTTCAATAAAAAATCTTGCAACTATGAAAGTCGTATTTAGTAATAATTAATAATATGCCAGAGGATATGTATATTGCTTTGTAAATCCAATGGCACTATACATATTTACGGACGGGATATTGTCAGAATCGCAGCTTGCATTGATTTCTTTTAACATCCAACCGTTAGATATTGATGATGTAAGCAAATCTTCAACAAGTTTTTTCAATAAAATTTTTCCAAAGCCGTAATTTCTGTGTTTTTTTAGGATTGCGGCTATAGGCACATTAGCTATTGTTTTGTTGGTCAAATTAGCAAAACAAATGCCAACGGGACGTTTTTTGTATAATAACACTTTTGTTATTTCCGGTAAAAATTCTCCGTACACATTCTGTGTTATTTTATTTACAATATCTCTACAACCGGGAATACTTTTAAATCTGCTGTCAAATAAAGAATCAGAAGATTCTTTGAACGCTTGTAATATAATACCGGCTATTTCGTTTGAATAAGATGTTTTCCAGTTTGTAATTGAATAACCGTTCGGAAGTTCGGGCAGTACTATTTCTTTTAAGGTATTAATTGAATCAATATTTGACAAATTGTAAGCCATAACAGAAGTATTTACTATTTTGAATCCCATTTGTTCAATATCCGGAGAAAATGCAGATTGTTTACCTGTTAACGGATATGTTATAACCTTATCCTTTAGTAAATCCCTGTTTAATTCCAGAAACTTTTCAAGTAAAAGTTTTCGTTTTGCATTTAGATTTTCTGTTCCTATACAATGAATAATATTTAACTCAATAGATTCCGAAATAAGCGTTGTATAAACCAGAAAACCGGTCGGAATATCGTCCTCAAATAAAATTAAACAATTTAAAAGACCATCATCTAAACTTTTAACAAACTTATCATAACTAATAGGTTCTAATTCAAAATTATAATAAGAAAAAGCATTTTGTTTAAAATCGTTATATATTCCTGAAAATACTTTTTTATATTCGGTTTTATAAGGTTCTACTTTATAAATAGTTATATTTGCCATTATATTTTCTCTTTATAAATCAATCAAATGTTCCATTTTATCAACTTTTGTATGCATATATTTCTCATTATACTTATTTAACGGAGTTTTAAGAGCAACTCTTTCCGTAATCTCAAGCCCATAGCCTTTAAGCGCAATAATTTTTGTAGGATTATTAGTTATAAGTTTAATTTTATTATATCCCAAATCCCGCAATATTTGAGCGCCTATGCCATAATTTCTTAAATCGGGTCTGAATCCGAGAGAAATATTTGCCTGAACAGTATCCTGACCGCTTTCCTGTAAAGCATAGGCTTTTATTTTATTAACCAATCCGATACCGCGCCCTTCATGACCTCTTATATAAACAAGAGCCCCTTTCCCATAGCTTTCGATTAATCTTAATGCTGCTTCTAATTGATTCTGGCAATCACACCTTTTTGAATGAAATATATCGCCCGTAAGACATTCACTATGAACTCTAACCAGCGGAATCTTTTCAGAACCGTCATCTTTTACTATTGCTATCTGATCGGCGCCTCCTAACAGATTTGTATAACCGTAAGCCTTAAAGTTTCCGAAATCAGAAGGCAGATTTGCCTGCGCTTCGCGCTTCATAAACATTTCTTTTTGAAGTCTGTATTCTATCAATTGAGCAACAGTTATAAACTTCAAGTTATATTTTTTAGAAAATTCAACAAGATTGTCGCGTCTTGCCATAGTTCCATCGTCATTAACGATTTCACATATAACGGCAGCAGGAGTAAGACCGGCAAGTCTTGCCAAATCAACAGAAGCTTCTGTATGCCCTACACGTTCTAATACTCCGCCCTTTCTTGCAATTAAAGGAAATACATGCCCCGGTCGGGATAAATCAGCCGGGATTGCGTCATTTGCAACAGCGACTTCTATAGTTTTTGCTCTGTCATAGGCGCTTACTCCGGTAGTTACTCCGTATTTTCTATCTGCATCTATACTTTGAGTAAATGCCGTTCCTTTCGGGTCTGTATTATGATTTACCATTTCAGATAAACCTAATTTTTCAGCTTTTTCGCGTGTAAGTGCAAGACATAAGACTCCTTTACATTTTGATATGAGAAAGTTAACAATTTCGCCCGTCGCAAACTGCGCAGGAATTATAACATCTCCTTCGTTTTCTCTGTCCTCGTCATCAGCTACAATAACCGGTTTCCCGTTTTTAAAATCTTCTATTGCTTCTTCTATAGTATTAAACTGAATTTCACTCATTTTATATAAATCCGTTCGCTTTCAAAAAATTTTCGTTTATTTTACATGTATTATCATTTGAATGGTAAATTTTTTCAACATATTTAGCAAATAAATCGGTTTCTATATTAACATAATCCCCCTTTTTCAAAGAAGCCAGATTAACTTCTTTTAATGTTGAAGGAATGAGTTCCGCAGAAAAAATATTATTATTTATTGAAGCTACAGTAAGACTTACCCCGTTAACTGCAATAGAACCTTTATAAACAACATATTTTGTGTATGAATCGGGAAGTTTAAAAAAATATTCCTGCGAAAATCCGTCTTGTTTTGAATACAAAAACTCTGCAATACAGTCAACATGACCCGATACAATATGTCCGTCTATAAATTTACTTAGCGTTAGAGGACATTCTAAATTAACAATATCGCCGATTTTCAAGTTTTTATAGTTAGTAACTTTTAAAGTTTCATTTGAAGATTGTACTTTAAAATAATCAACTCCAAATTCCGTAACACTTTGGCAAGCTCCATTTATAGATATACTTGCACCGATTTTCAAATCAGAGAGTACTTTTTTACACTCAATAGTGATTTCCATTCCATTTAAGGAACGGTTTAAGCCTATGATTTTTCCTTTTTCTTCAATCAATCCGGTAAACATATATTCAGTTTAGCATAAATGAGTCTAAAACAATTCTTCAAAGATAAATTATTATTACAATTTTTAATTAAGAAAATAATTTGTATTGTAAATAATCGCCAAAAATAATACAATGTTAACAGGTGAATAAAGGAGTTCTAATGGCAGTAGCGTACTTGTGTTTAGGTTCAAATTCGGGAGATAAATTAAATAATCTGCAAAAAGCTGTTAGTTTGCTTGTGGCAAATAAAACGGTATCGGTTGTACGTTCTTCGGCGCCCTATGAAACAGAACCATGGGGAAATAAGAATCTGGATTGGTTTGTTAATGCAGTTATCGAGGTAAAAACTAAACTTTCTCCAAGAGAACTTCTTGAATTGTGTAAAAATACCGAAATTGTTATGGGAAGAAAACAATCAAATTCCAAAACCTATGAAGCCCGAAATATTGATATAGATATACTTTTTTATGGCGATTTAACAATTGATGAGCCGGATTTAAAGATTCCTCATCCCCATTTGCATGAAAGAGCATTCGCCATTGTTCCTTTACTGGAATTAATTCCGGATTATGAACATCCTAAATATAAAAAATCACTTCTTCAAATGCATGATGACCTTGAAACATTAGACGATGTATACCTTTATGGAACAAGAGCCGCTATATAGAAAAATCGGAATAGTAGGATGCGGAGCCGCAGGCGGACTTTTAAGCATTTTGTTATCAAAAAATCCGTATAATAATGTTTATGCTTTTGATGTAAAACCTCCGTTTTCAACTCTCCTTCCAACCGGCGGCGGACGCTGCAATATTTCTAACGCAATTGAAGATGTAATGGATTTCGTAAAAAATTATCCCCGAGGTGAAAAATTTCTTATTTCAATTTTCTCAAGATTTTCACCCGCTCAAACACTAAAATTGTTTGAAGATTTAGGAGTTAAAACTTATGTACAAAATGATAACAGAGTTTTCCCGATTTCAGACAGTTCTGTTAAAACTATTCAGACTCTAAGAACACATTTGCTTAATAATTTCTATTTTATAAAAGAAAAAGTGATAAATATATC
>JAJQFK010000234.1 GCA_021201175.1 Candidatus Gastranaerophilales bacterium
CTACACTACATTGTTATACCATCTTTTAAATGATTATAAAAAAGCTAACGGAAAAGAAGGTCTTATAATGGTATCTTTTGATACAGAATTGTACGGTCACTGGTGGTTTGAAGGTGTTGAATTTATTAAACAGGTTATAAGAAAATTGAATAATTATATTCCGGAAATTGAAAGATGCACAGCCGGTGAATATTTAGAAAAACATCCTCCGGTTGATACAATTCAGATTCCGGAAAGTTCCTGGGGACAAGGCGGTCATTTCTATGTTTGGATGAACCATTTAACAGAATGGATGTGGCCTATTATTCATGCTTGCGAAAAACGTATAATTGAAATTGTTTCCAATTATGAAAAAATTCCGGAAAATAAATTATTGCATAGAGCCTTGAATCAACTTGCAAGAGAAAATTTATTGCTCCAAAGTTCTGATTGGCCATTCTTAATTACAACCTGGCAAGCTAAAGATTATGCAACCGACAGATTTATGGAACACGTGGAAAGATTTGAAAAAATTGCAGATATGATTGAATCAGGAAATATCAACGATGAAGAACTCAAAAAGATAGAATCTGTTGATAATTGCTTCCCGGTTATTGATTATAGAGTATATCTGCCAATTGAAGAAGGTGTAATTCCTCAACAAGAGAAAAAACTCGCACCGTTATATCAATAAGTTTAAGTTAAAGTAACAAAAAAGGGTGTTTTCAATTAATTTTGGATTCACTCTTTTTTTATTAAGCCGGAATAAATTTAAACTATTTAACGTATTTTATACAGTTTTAGATAACAAAATATTCAAAAAATGTATAATAATTATAGAATTTTATAAAAAGGAAGTAAAATGAAAAAAATTATCACCTTATGTCTGGCAGTTTTTACTATTGTTTTTTCTTCGCCTGCTTTTGCAGAATTTACACAGGAAGAAAAAGATGAAATATACGACGAATTAATAAATGGATATTTTAAAGGTACGGAAATGAGTTTAAATGCAATGCCCTATAGTCAAGAATCAAAAAATAACTTCATAACTAAATTTAAAGGAAACTTTAACAGGCAAGATTTTATAAATAAAACATGGCCTTGTTTTTCAAAATATTCCAAAACGGATATTTATTCCAATCCTAATGCAACACTTGAATGTTCAAAGGACTATTTGCTAAATTATTCGACAAGCCAACAAGCTTTATATCAAGAATTAATACAGAAAAACTAGCTGTAATGGGCAATATTTTGCCCCTGCTTGTCTTAATTCTATAGTTAGGTATACAAATAAAGACCGGAAGTTTCAACTTCCGGTCTTTATATTAATTATATCAAATTATTCAGCGTAAACACTAACTTGTTTTCTATCGCGTCTATGAGGTTCAAATTTAACAACACCATCGACCAATGCAAACAGGGTATAATCTTTACCCATACCTACATTATTACCGGGGTGGAATTTTGTACCCTTTTGGCGGACAATAATATTACCGGTGGTAACAGATTCACCGCCGAATTTTTTAACGCCTAATCGTTTACTTTCACTGTCACGGCCGTTTTTTGTCGAGCCGACACCTTTCTTATGTGCCATTTTATATTCTCCTTAAAATAATTTTTAACTAAACTTCTTCAGAAGCGGACTCAGACTTTTTAGCGGAGGTTCTGATTTTATCAATCATAACTCTTGTAAAGTTTTGTCTGTGACCTTGTTTTCTTCTGTAACCTTTTTTAGCTCTTTGTTTGTAAACAAGAACTTTTTTAGATTTATCGTGTTTTACAACGGTACCTTCTACGGTTGCATTTTTAACATAAGGCTGACCGATTTTAGATTTTTGACCGTTAACAAGCATAATAATATTTTCAAAAATAACTTTTGAATCTGGGTCATTTTCAAGCATTTCAATATCGACATAACGACCTTCCGATACCTGATATTGTTTTCCGCCTGTTTCAATAATTGCGAACATTTAATATTCCTTTCATTTGGAGGCACCCGCAGCATACGCATTTAAAGCGGAATACCCATCTAAACACATGTATAAAAATACATTATAGTTTAAGTTTACCCCGCTGATAACCCTTTGTCAATATTGTTTTAATAATTGTTGATATCTTGTTTTGTAAGTGGTATAAGATATAATAATGTAACGCGAAGGGGAATAATATGGAAAAGAATAATGAAAATTTGCATATATTGAGGCACTCGGCTTCTCATATAATGGCACAGGCGGTTCAAAAGCTGTTCCCGTCTGCAAAATTAGCTATTGGTCCTAGTATTGATAACGGGTTTTATTATGATTTTGATTTAGATGGTTACTCCTTTACCGATGAGGATTTGGCTAAAATTGAAGCCGAAATGAAAAATATTCTTAAACAAAATTTGTCATTTGAAAAATATTTAATTCCTGATGTCCAAAAACAGATAGATGAATTTAAATCACAGGGGGAAATTTATAAGGCAGAACTGCTTGAAGAACACAGAAATGATAATCCGACCTTGTATTTAACAAAAGATAAAGAGGGAAATATTCTTTTTAATGATTTATGCTCCGGTCCGCATGTACCTAATACAACATATATAAAAGGTAATTCAATAAAATTATTAAAGGTTGCGGGGGCTTACTGGAGAGGCAGCGAAAAAAATAAAATGCTGCAAAGAATCTATGCAACTGCTTTTTGGAATAAAGAAGATTTAGATAAATATTTAAATTTCCTTGATGAGGCGCAAAAGCGCGACCATAGAAAACTCGGCGCTCAATTAGATTTATTTTCCGTTCGTGAAGAAATAGGGGCAGGACTGGTTTTATGGCACCCTAATCTCGCTGTGGTTCGTGAAGAAATTGAAAATTATTGGAGAAGCGAGCACAGAAAAAGAGGTTATGTTATTGTACATACACCGCAAATCGCCAAATCTAAGTTATGGGAATTATCCGGACACATTGACCACTATAAAGAAAATATGTTTTTTATTCAAAAAGAAAATGAAGATGATGACCAGTATATTGTAAAACCAATGAATTGTCCGTTTCATATTTTGATTTATCAGGCAAACAGACATTCATACCGTTCTTTACCGCTTAGGATGGCGGAACTTGGTACTGTTTACAGAAAAGAAAAATCCGGCGCTTTATCCGGTTTAACCCGTGTTCAAGGATTTACGCAAGATGATGCACATGTATTCTGCACACCCGAACAGCTTGTTGACGAAATTAACGCAATTATTGATTTTGTTGCAGATACAATGAAAATTTTTAACATGGATTTTGAAGTTGAGCTTTCAACCAGACCCGAAAGCTATGTCGGAGATTTAAAAAATTGGGAACTTGCAGAAGCCGGACTCAAAGAGGCAATGGATAAGCGCGGAATGAAATACGAAATTAATGAGGGCGACGGCGCTTTCTACGGACCTAAAATTGATTTTAAAGTTAAAGATGCTATCGGAAGAACATGGCAATGTGCTACTATTCAGTTGGATTTTAATCTTCCGGAGAGATTTGATATAAAATATCAGGATAAAGACGGACTGTTAAAAACTCCGGTTATGCTTCACAGAGTCATATTCGGTTCAATGGAAAGATTTCATGGCATTCTTATTGAACATTATGCGGGCGCATTCCCGTTGTGGCTTGCCCCTATGCAAGTATGCGTAGTTCCAATTTCAGAACGTCATAATGATTATGCAAAACAAATATACGATAAATTATTTGCCGAAGGAATCAGAGTCAAATTGGACGACCGCTCTGAAAGTATGAGTTATAAAATAAGAGAGGCGCTTCAAGATAACAAAATTCCGTATGTTCTTGTTTTAGGCGATAAAGAGATTGAAGCAAACGAAGCTGCAATAAGAATAAGAGGAATCGGCGAAGCCGGAAAACTTCCTGTCGATGATTTTATTAAAATTGTAAAAAATAAAATCGATACAAAAAGTCAGGATTTAGCGCTGTAGAGTTATGAATTACTTTGAGCGTGCTAAAAAATTCAGAGCTAAAAAAAGACTCGGGCAAAATTTTTTGATTGACGAATCGGCAATTGACACTATACTTGACGTTTTAGATATTAAGAATGATGAGATTGTACTTGAAATAGGTTCGGGGTTGGGGTTCCTGACAGAACAGCTTGTTAAAACCGCTAAAAAAGTTTATGCCGTTGAACTTGACGAAGATATGGTCAGAGAAATTTCTAAAATTAATGCTGATAATTTAGAAATTATCCATGCCGATATTCTTAAAACCGATTTATCACAATTTGGCAGCAATATCAAAGTTGCTGCTAATATTCCGTATTATATAACTTCTCCTATTATTGCTCATCTTCTCGGGGAAATCGATGATATGGACAATAAAAACAGAAACAGTATATCTCAAATTGTTTTAATGGTTCAGTATGAAGTTGCAAAAAGACTGATTGCAAATGAAAAATCTCCTTCAAAGGAGTATGGTTTATTATCAATACTGGCGCAATTTTGGTCAAACCCCGAAATTATAAAAAAAGTTCCTTCACGGTCATTTTTTCCTTCGCCGAAAGTCGATTCTGCCATAGTAAAACTTACTGTACAAAAAGAACCGCTTTTAAAATTAGATAATTATTCCTTTTTTAGAAAAGTTTTAAAAGGCTGTTTTGCGACACGAAGAAAGAACATAAAAAATTCACTTATCAATGCCGGTTTTGCTAAAAATGCTGTTGAAAAAACTCTTTCAGATTTAAAAATTGATGAAAATTTAAGAGGAGAAGTTCTTTCTATTTATAAAATCGGTGAACTGGCTGAAAAATTAAAGGCTAATTTATGAATAAAATTAAGGTAAAAACTCCTGCAAAAATAAATCTGACACTTGAAGTTTTAGGTAAAAGAGATGACGGCTTTCATAATATAGAATCTATTATGCAGGCAATAAGTCTTTACGATTTTTTAACTTTTGAGATACATAATCCAGTATCGCCCGCTTTTTCCGATAACTTTCTTGAAATTCCTATGTGCTCACAGTGCAGCGCCTCGGGAACTTTGCCCCCTCCGGTTCAGTTGCGTCATTGCGAGGGCTTTAGCCCGCGGCAATCTCTGGTTTGCTTCGCTAACGCTCGCAAAGACGATTTCAACTATACGGAATTCCGCTCCTCGTCACCGAAAAATTGGGGTTCTCATAATGCAAATGGAATTGAAATAATTTTATCGGGTAATTCAAAAGATATTCCATATAATGAATCCAACCTTATTTATAAAGCAGCGATAAAATTTTTTGAAAAAGCTCAAATTAAGAATATAAAATTATCTGTTTATATTGAAAAAAATATTCCTGTATCTGCTGGGCTTGCCGGAGGAAGTACAAATGCGGCTGGAACATTTTATGCTTTGAATAAAATGTTTGATGAACCTCTTAATTGTGATGAAATAAACATTTTGTGCGCTTCATTAGGCTCTGATTTAAATTTTTGTTTGAATGGCGGCTGTGCATATTGTACTTCAAGAGGGGAAATTATAGAAAAAATTCCCTTTTTTCAACAGTATATTTCTTTAATAAAGCCTAAAACACTCGGCATAAGCGCAAAAGAAGCATATACAAAATTTTCTCTTTTAGAAAATAAAGATATCCCGCATAACTCAAAAAAATTAAAAAAACTTCTTATGAATGGAATTTTTGACAAAAATCTTTTATATAACAGTCTGGAATATGCACTATTCCCCTCATATCCCGAACTGCAAGTTATAAAAAACAAAGCGGAAGGAAGTTTAATGTCGGGAAGCGGGTCTGTATTTTTTCAATTAAGTCCTAAAATACAGGCAGATTTAGACCGGAGGAATTATGATATTTATGAAAATTTGCAAACAATAAATTCGGGAGTTGAAGAAGTATATGAATGATTTAACTATTACGGAAAAAACTAATCCAAATACTATAAATATAGATATATCATCATCTTTTGAAATTGCTAAAATGATAAATAATGAAGATTTAAAAGTAGCTGTTGCAATATCTGAAAAATTATCTCAGATTGCTACTGCCATAGACATAATCAGCGAAAATTTTATAAAAGGCGGAAGGTTAATATATTTTGGAGCGGGAACAAGCGGCAGATTAGGTGTTTTAGATGCTTCCGAGTGCCCTCCTACTTTTAATACTCCCGAAAACATGGTTCACGGAGTAATTGCCGGAGGTGATAAAGCTTTAAGATACGCAATTGAAGGAGCAGAGGATTCTTGTGAACTTGCCGTTGAAGATTTTATGAAATTGAATATAACTGATATTGATACTATAGTTTCAATTTCTGCAAGCGGCAATGCCAATTACGTTATAGAAGTATTAAGACAGGCAAAAAAAATAAATGCCAGAACAATTGCAATTACATGCAATCCCCATGCGCAAACCGGCGAACTTGCAGATATAAATATCTGTATTGAAACAGGCGCAGAGGTAATTACCGGTTCTACAAGAATGAAAGCGGGAAGTGCACAAAAAATGGTTTTAAATATGCTTTCTACCGGTGCAATGGTAAAAATAGGGAAAGTATATAAAAATTTTATGGTCGATGTCAAACCAACAAACATTAAATTAAAAGACCGCGCCAAAAGAATTACAGCCCAAATTGCACAATGCTCGCAAGAAAGAGCACAGGAAGTTTTAATTAATAACGGTTACAATGTAAAAGCAGCCATCCTTCAAATTAAATATAATATTGATTTTAACAAAGCCCAAAATTTACTTTATGAAAATAACGGAATTATAAGGAATGTTTTTTCTAAATATTCTGATTAATATCTCTTAATAAAAAAGCAATTTACGTTATTCTTGATTTTTATATATCGTACAACGGAAGGTAAATATGAATATAAAATCAATAAATTACGTAACACCAAACTATAACTTTAAAAAAGAATCCGGCATAGTAAAAGAAAAATACGCAACTGATGTTTTTCAAAAAACATCTCCGTCATTTGGTGCTTCAAAGTTTGAAGATTTTTGCAATAGCAA
>JAJQFK010000065.1 GCA_021201175.1 Candidatus Gastranaerophilales bacterium
ATTCAGGATTATACATGCCAAAGATATATAAATTTATAGGAAGTATTTCAATAGGTACTCTGCACAGATGGATTAACAATTCCTGCAAGACCCTATTTACATCTGACTGATGATGATTTTGAGGAAATCCTTAATGCTGCTGAAAAATTTTTAAGTAATTCGGATTTACTTGAAAATTAAATATGTAGATTTATAAAGGAGAATTACAATGACAACAGTAGAACCAATCAGAAGTATTGCGGACATTAAAAAACTTGAGCGGTATTTTTCAAAAAACAAAAGAGATTTATTAATGTTTACAATCGGCACAAATTGCGGTTTAAGGATTTCTGATATTGTGGCACTTAATGTAGGGGACGTCAGAAATAAAACCCACATTCAAATAATAGAAAAGAAAACGGGTAAATTTAAAAAATTCCCGATTAATTCAAAATTAAAACCTATGTTTGAAGAATACACAAAAGGAAAACGCTCTGATGAAGCGTTATTTTTAACTGTTTTTAAAAACAGAATGAACCGGTTCGGTGCTTATTACATATTGAAAACCGCCTGCAAGGCTGTCGGAATAAAAGAAATAATCGGCACTCATACAATGAGAAAAACATTCGGGTATCATCATTATAAAAAATATAAAGACGTTGCTATGCTGCAAAAAATTTTTAATCATTCAAGTCCACAGATAACTTTAAGATACATAGGAATAGAACAAGATCAAATTGATGAGAGCTATACGAACTTTATTTTATAGCCTAAAATCCTTTATTTATAATTGGGAACATAACATTTTAACAACTTAACAGTTTATCTATTTAGTGTTGAGAGTGTTCACTGATTGAATTTTAACACAAACATGTATATTTTTACATTTGCACTTAATAATTTTTACTTTTTACAAATTCGCTGAAATATAATGTTCACTAGCAGATTTGAAAAATTAACTCTTAACCATATATCTAAAAGGTTAAGAACGTAAAAAATCAAGCGGTGAGCGGATTTTAAAGGGGTAAAAAATTAAAAATGCAAAAGAACATAACATTTTTTAATAAACAATTAGTCTTGTTTTGTTTGTGTTAATATGGTTTTGAGCAGATAAAAAAATTAAATCTTAACAAAATAGATAAAAAGTTAAGAGATTTTGTTGGAAGTGATGAATAAGATGACAAAAAGTGTTGCGATAAGAGATAAAGAAACAATTGAAGAAATCAAGTCGGCATATCGGAGATGGAGCAGAACAAACGAGTTGCTTTTATTTTCGCTTGCGATAAATGCGGGGATATCCAATCTGCTTGAATTAAAAGTCAAAGATGTCAGAAACAAACAGGAATTGCCTTTTAGAAAATTTAAAGAGAAAATTTTACGCGGAAAGTGTGGAGCTATAGAGTATGGCTGTATTTAGTATTATCGTGCCTGTTTATAATGTAGAAAAATATTTAAGACAATGTTTGGATAGTATTGTTAATCAGACTTTTGCAGATTTTGAAGTTATCTGTGTCAATGACGGTTCGACAGATAATTCTTTAGAAATTTTAGAAGAATATTCAGAAAAAGACAACCGGTTTATTGTTATAAACCAGGAAAATCAGGGACAAGGAGTTGCAAGGAATAAAGCCATGGATCTGGCAACAGGCGACTACATTGTATTTGTTGACCCTGATGACTGGATAGAGGTGAATTTATTAGAAGAATTATACAAAACTTTTAAACTTAGTAAATCGGAAGTAATTGCATTTAATTATAAAGAGTATAATGATTATTCCGGTAAGGTAAACAACAGAAATCTTGCTGCAATCTTAAAAAAGAATTTTGACTATAATTTAAATCTGGTGCCGTATTATTCCTGGAGAGATGTTAAGAGCGGTTGTTTGTATAATCTGGATTTACATGCTTGGTCAAAAGCATATTCAAGAGAATTTTTAAAAAGAATACAAGCGGTATTTGCACCTACAAAACATGGCGAAGACCATTTATTTGTGAATATTGTTCTATTAAACGCTGAAAAAATTTATTATCTTGATAAATATTTATATACCTACAGATGCCGCGATGGTTCGGCTGTAAACAAACGTTCAAGTGATAATTTTTGTATTTTTAATAATATTGAATTGTTAAAGGATTATCTTATAACACACAATTTTTATGAAGAATTAAAAGAAGAATTTAATTGCTATCAAACTATCGTTATGTCCTGGCACTATCAAAACATACCCGAGGAAAAATTGGAAGAATACAAATCAATATGCCAAAAGTACCTGACCCCGCAGGATTATAGAAAAATGCTATATAAAGGACGAAAACATAATACATTTTGGGAATCAATTTTTTCTTTAAAAAATGAACGGGAATTTGGAATTAAGCGTAAGGTAATTACACTCTTCGGTATAAAAATTAAAATTAAGCCAAAGAAAAAAACGGAGGTCTTGTAATTGGGTTATTCTATTTTAAGTTTTTTATTTGCCTGGACTATGCCTACCAAAAAAGATAGAGCACATTTTAGAGAGTTATGCTCTAAAATTGATGCACGTAAAAAAGCGGCAATTATTCAAAAAAGATATAAGAATGTGTCCGGAAGAATAAAAAATAAAGAAAAAATAAAAGTTCTTTTTCTTGTTAACGAAATTTCTAAATGGAAAACACAGTCTTTATACGATTTATTGTTTAAAAGCGATAATTTTGAACCTATTATTGCCATTACAATTGCGGATATACAGAGAGATATTTCTGTCAAAGAAAAGGAAGATATTTTAAATACAAACCAGGAATTTTTCAAACAAAAAAGAATGAATACGGTAATTGCTTATGATATAAATAAAGATAAAGCTGTTAGTTTAAAAGTTTTTAAACCTGATATTATTTTTTATCAGCAGCCGTACCATATTCCAAAAATTCAAACTCCGCAAATCACATCAGAATTTGCTCTTAATTGCTACATATCATATTATGTTCCGAACTATAAAAATCTTGAACTTGAATTAAACTATGATTTTCATAAATATTTGTATAGGTATTATGTATTAGATGATTCCTTAGCCGGGTTGTACAAAAATTATTATCTTAACAATGAACAGTTTGAATACGATAGTATAAAGGCTGTCGGGCATACAATGTTTGACAATCTGCGAAATCAGATTAAGGATAAATCTAACGGCAGCTGCGTTATCTATGCACCACACTGGTCTATTTCCGCTGAAAATAATGAGAATAATCTTAATCTGTCTACATTTAATGAAACAGGTAAATTTATTTTAGATTATGCGAGAAGACATCCTGAAATCAAATGGATTTTTAAACCGCACCCGACATTAAAAACGGCACTTCTAAGAATTGGCGAGATGTCAGAAAAAGAAATTGATGATTATTATTCAGAGTGGGAAAAATTTGCAAAATGCTGTTATAACTCTGAATATATTGAATTGTTTAATAAATCTACTGCCATGATAACCGATTGCGGCTCTTTTTTGCTGGAATACTTCGTAACAGGAAAGCCGTTGATACGCTTAGTGTCACAAAACAATACAAATTCTATACATTCACATTGCAAAAAGATATTCAGCACTTTTTACGAAGCTGGCGATTTATCGGAATTATCAAAGGTTTTGGATGAAGTAATTGTTAATAAACAGGATCCACTAAGAACAAAGCGGAATACTATTATAAATTCATTAGATTTTATAAAAATTAATGCCGCAGAAAATATTATGGCGGATTTAGAGGAAATTGTAAGGTGCTGAAGATATGAGGGATTTTAGTAAAACATCAGAAGGGACAAAATAAATGACTAATATTGGATTAATAATAGCAGGCGGTGTAGGAGCTAGAATGGCACAGGCTGTTCCAAAACAGTTTTTAACGGTTTTTGATAAACCGATAATAGCTTATACAATGGAAAAATTTGAAAAACATCCTGCTATAGATGTGATTGCTGTTGTTTGCCTTGAAGGGTGGGAGAATATTCTGCAAAGTTACGCAAAACAATATAATATTACCAAATTAAAACATATAGCCCCATCAGGTGCCGTAGGTCAGGAATCAATTAAAAACGGACTTGACGAACTGGCAAAATATTACGGAAAAGATGATGTTGTTCTAATTCATGATGCAATAAGACCCAATGTGCCAACGGAGGTTATTTCCGAATGTATTGCGATAACAAAACAAAACGGGAATGCAATTGTTTGTGTACCATGCCAGGAAGCAATGCTTGAAACAAGCGATAAAAAATCTTCAACATCATCATACCCGAGAGATAATCTAAAAAGAACACAAACCCCTCAAGGATTTAAACTGGGTGATATTTTAGAAGCACATAAAAGAGCAAAAGAACTGGGGATTGTCAATTCCGTTGCGAGCTGTACTCTAATGATTGAAACAGGGGAAAAAGTATATTTTTCAACAGGTTCCGAAAAAAATATTAAATTGACAACACCTGAGGATATAGAAATTTTCAAGGCATTACTAAAAGGCAGTAACTGATGAAATATAATAATATTTTAGAAAATGAATATAAAAAAATCATAGAAAATATTGATATAAGGTTTTTAAATGGTAAATCAACCGCCATAACAGGTGCAACAGGGTTAATCGGTTCATATATGGTTGATTTTTTGTTATATGTAAATGAACAATATAGTTTAAACATGAAAATATATGCCATGTCCCGCTCAATTAAAAAATTAGAAAAGAGATTTAAACAAAATAATAATCTTTTTTTAATTGAACAGGATTTAAATGAACCGTTAAAACAAACCTTTAAAGCAGATTACATTATACATTGTGCAAGTAATGCCCATCCTCTGGCTTTTTCTTTATATCCCGTTGAAACAATGAAAACAAATTTACTCGGAACAATCAACCTTTTAGAGATGATAAAAGGAACAAGTACAAAATTTTTATATATTTCAAGCGGAGAAATATATGGAAATAACATTGATGAAAAACCCTTCACAGAAGATGATTTGGGGTTGATTGATACAAAATTTGCCCGTTCCTGCTATCCTGAAGCAAAAAGAGCGGCTGAAACGCTTTGTATTTCGTACAGCAGGGAATATGATATTAATGTTAATATTGCAAGACTTTGTTATGTTTACGGTTCTACCATAACAAATGAAAATTCAAGAGCAGACGCTCAATTTTTAAGAAATGCAATTAATAACGAAGATATTGTAATGAAAAGCGAGGGGCGGCAAAAAAGAACATATTGTTATGTTGCAGATGTTATAAGTGCATTTTTAATTATTTTGCTAAAAAGTAAGAATAATGAGGTATATAATATTTCAAACCCAAATTCAATATGCTCCGTAAAGGAATATGCAGAAGTATTAGCGGAACTTGCAAATGTAAATATAATATTTGACATTCCGTCCGAAACTGAAAAAAAGGGATATTCAAAACCTCTAGACTCCGTTTTAAATTCGGACAAGCTGATTAATTTGGGCTGGAAACCGCTATATAGTTTAAAAGACGGACTTAAAAATACACTTGATATTTGTAAAGGTGAAGTTGTTAAATGTTAGAAAATATAAAAAAAGAAGTATTTAGTGCAAATATTGAACTTTTTGAGAAAAAACTTGTTGTTTTGACATGGGGAAATGTTTCTCAAATAAGTGAAAATGGATTAGTCGTAATAAAACCTTCCGGGGTTGATTATAACAAAATGACACCCGATAATATGGTTGTAGTTGATATAAACGGGAACAGGATTGAGGGAGATTTAAAACCTTCAACTGATTTGGCAACTCATTTGGAATTATATAAAGCATTCCCGCAAATAAAAGGTGTATGCCATACTCATTCAACTTATGCAGCTGCATTTGCACAGGCGGGATTACCAATAAGCCAGTTAGGAACTACCCACAGCGACTATTTTTACGGTGATATTCCATGTACAAGAGATTTAACCAAGACTGAAGTTGAAAATGATTATGAAACCAATACAGGGAAAGTTATTGTTGAAACTTTTAAAGACAGGAATATTTCAGATATTCCCGCCTGTCTTGTAAAATCTCACGGAGTATTTACATGGGGAAACTGCGCAAAAAATGCTGTTGAAAACGCATTTGTACTTGAAGAAATAGCAAAAATGAATTACTTGACTCTTTCAATTAATCCTGCGGCAAACTTACCTGAATACATACTAAAAAAACACTACAGCAGAAAACACGGAGAACTGGCATATTATGGGCAAAAAATATAAAATTTCTATTAAAATGGAAGATATAAAGAAAATTTTTTCTATAAAAAAACAAGAAAATTATGTCATTACAAAAAAAATATTAGGTATTACATTAAAATATACAAGAGGTAAAACATATAATGAACTGTGTAAAATACTGACATATTTAAACAATGAAACAAAATTTCATATTTCGGAAAGTTTAATAAATGATTTTCAGAAAAAAATCCCATTAAAACATATATCGTCAGAAATTTTTGAAAAAGACTATCAAAATTTTAAGGATTTATTAAATGAAATTGATGCACGAGAATTACCGCCATCAACAGGGAAAATAAGAGAACTGCAATTAAATACTTTAAAACTTGCAAAAGAAATTACTAAAGATATAGAAAATAATACAGATATAAAACTTTGGCTTGATGGAGGGTCATTATTAGGTGCTGTCCGACATAAAGGCTTTATCCCTTGGGATGATGATATTGATATAGCAACAAACAGAAGTGATTACACAAAACTTCAAGCCTATTTATCGGAAAAATATCAATTTATAAATACTGATGACTGGAGATATTGTGATTATAGTACAAAAATAAATGAAATCTTAAAAATATATCCTGATCAAATCTTCTGTTTTAAATATGGCGATTCTTTCAAGTGCGTAAAGGGAATATCGGATTTATTTTATATTGTGGATTTTTTTGCTTGGGATTATATTAATACCTGTCATAATATTTTTACG
>JAJQFK010000240.1 GCA_021201175.1 Candidatus Gastranaerophilales bacterium
AAAATAATATATCCCATAATAATTGTGCCAATGCCAAATATTAAAAAAGAGGCTATAACTAAAAAAGATCTGACTATGCTAATTAATTTTTTCATATTCTAATACATAATTTCCTAAAACAATTTTTGAAGTTTCTTCTTTTAAAAAATAAATAAATTTGTCAAAATCGTCTGCCAAAAACGGTTTATCAGTTTTTGTTAATATTACTTTCGGTCTATTTACAGCATAATTTTTAGTGATATTTAAACAAACACATTTAGAATTTTTAAGTTCATCATAATAACAATATAAAACATTATTAAACCTGCTTAAAACCGCACTTAAAAGTCCCGTTGACAATGAATTATCGCAAGCGGAAACAGCATTGTAGGGAATTGTTTTATTTACTAACCGCATAAATAAACCGACAAGATAATTATGGACTGAAGAAGAAAATATTATCGGCGAAACTTCTTTATCCGCTTTATATTGATTGATTAATTTGACAAGCCTCTCAAATTCCCCGTATTGAGATGAAGATATAACTTCTTCTATTTCATCATCATAGCATTTATTCAAGGCAAAAATTGCCATTTTATTTATATTGCTCAATTTACGTCTTAATAATAACGGAATAAATTGTAAGTCAGCGTTTTCAACATTATCTAAACAGCACCAATGCTTAATATAGAAATTTGAAGCAAAATTGTTCATGCTATTATTATACTATAAATAAGGTTAATTGAATGAGTGTATGTATAACAAAATATGATGCTATATGTAACCTTGGTAATAGCATTAATGAGATATATATAAATGCCATTAAAGGAGTTTCTGATTGTTTTGAAACTTCCGATACAGTTTTGGGGAATCAAAACACAAGACTTGCAAGAATTAAATCACAGCTTCCAAATATTGATAACGAATTTTTCAACACAAGATGTAATCAATTAATATTAAAAGTTCTCGAATTGGTAAAAGATAAAATAAATGCAATAATTCAAAATTACGGAAAAGATAATATTGCAATTGTTGTCGCAACAACAAATTCGGGAGTTGAAGAATTTGAACACACCAATCAAATTTGCCATAGCGAATTAGGGAATCCTGCATTATTTATAAAAAAACATCTTGATTTAAATAATTATTATGCAACAGTTTCAACAGCTTGTTCTTCCGGAATAAAGGCTTTTTCAATTGCGCGCAACCTGTTAAATTCCGAATATTCAAAAGCGGCAATAATAATTGGAGTAGATTCCATCACAAAGGTTCCTTTATACGGATTCCGCTCTTTAGAAATTCTGTCGTCCAAACAAACTAATCCGTTTGGGAAGGAAAAAACAGGAATTAATATAGGCGAAGCTGTTTCGGTTTTTGTTTTAGAAAAAGATAAAAAAGGAATTATGGTCATGGGAATAGGAGAAACCTCTGATATCTATCATGCCACAACACCAAACCCCGAGGCTTATGAAGCAAAAGAGGCAATTAAAAAAGCTCTTTTGGACGCCAAATTATCTCCAATGGATATAGATTATATAAACCTTCATGGCACGGGAACTTTTGCAAATGATTTATCTGAAGCAAAAGCTGTATTTGATATATTTGGCACCGGTGTTCCCGTTAGTTCAACTAAACCTCTTACAGGTCATTGTTTAGGCGCGGCAGCCGGTATAGAAACAGCTCTTTGTTGTGCATTATTGGATAATTTTAACAAAAAACTATTTCCTCACATTTATAATGGTAATTTTGATGACGGTTTAGCGCCAATAAAATTAGTTACTCCTCAGGAGGAATTTAAACATTGCAAAACCTGCATGTGTAATTCGTTTGGTTTTGGCGGCACAAATGCAATTATGATTTTAAGAGGTAACAAATGAATAATAAATTGAATTTAGAAGATATATTACCGCACAAAAAACCTATGATTTTAATTGATGATATTGTAGATTATTCAATACCGGACAGGTGGTTAAGCACAAAAGTTGAAATAAAAGAAAATTCTTTATTTTATGATGCAAAAATAAAAGGAGTTTCTTCTATAATCGGAATTGAATATATGGCTCAAAGTATTGGCTGTTACGCATTTTTGAGAAAAAAATTAAAAACACCCAAAATTGGCTATTTACTGGGAACAAGGTTGTATAACAATTTGTCGGAAAAATTTGAATTAGGAAAAACCTATTTCATTTTAGTAAAGGAAATATTTTCAGAAGGTGAGATAAATTCTTTTGATTGTTTAATTTATAATGAAACAAAAGAAGAAGTTGCAAGTGCGGCTTTAAATGTTTATCAAGAGGCAGGTAATAATGAATAAAACAGTTTTAATTACAGGTTCAAGCAGAGGTATAGGTAAAGAAACCGCTCTATATCTGGCAAAAAATGGTTTTGATATAGTTTTGCACTGTAATAGAAATGTAGAAAAACTAAACGGAATAAAAAAAGAAATAGAAGATATCGGTCAAAAGGCAAGAATTTTACAATTTGATATTTCAAACAGAGAAACATGCAAAGAAATATTAAATAAAGATATTCAAGAAAACGGCACTTACTATGGTGTTGTTTTAAATGCCGGCATAAATAAAGATAATCCTTTTCCCGCAATGGAAGATAGCGAATGGGATGATGTTATTAATACAAATTTAACGGGATTTTACAATGTATTAAAACCGGTATGCATGCCTATGATACAAAACAGAAAAGGCGGCAGAATTGTTGCAATGACCTCAATATCAGGTTTAACCGGAAATAGAGGACAAGTAAATTATAGTGCTTCAAAAGCAGGAATAATTGGTGCAGTTAAAGCGTTGAGCAGAGAATTGGCAAAAAGGAAAATAACGGTAAATTGTGTAGCACCGGGGATAATAGAATCAGATATGACAAAAGAAATTCCCGAAGAAGTTGTTTCAACGCTAATACCCTTAAAAAGAATGGGAACACCAAGAGAAGTTGCAAGCGCAGTAAATTATTTATTTAGCGAAGATGCTTCATACATAACAGGTCAAGTAATATCTGTAAACGGGGGAATGTATTTATGACAAACAAGGTTGTTGTAACCGGAAGGTCGCTTATAAGCCCTCTTGGTTCTAAAGTTAAAGAAGCATACAACAGGTTACATTCCTATAATAATTGTGTTTCATATCAAAAAGAATTAGAAAAATATGAAAATTTAAATACCTGCTTAGCTGCAAGAATTGATAATTTTGTGATACCTGAATATTTTGACAGAAAAACAAAAAGAACAATGGGAAACGTTGCAATAATGGCAGTTGCAACTGCAAAAGAAGCCTTAATTGACGCGAATTTACTTGAAAATGAAATAATATCAAACGGGCAAACCGGTGTAAGTTATGGTTCTTCAAGCGGTTCTATGGATGCAATTTTGGATTTTTATTCAATGTGCACGGATAACAAGGTAAAAAGTCTTAATTCGGGGTCATATATAAAAATGATGCCCCAAACTACCGCCGTTAATATTTCTCTTTTTTTTAAAACACAAGGTCGCTTGGTTACAACATCAACTGCTTGCACATCAGGTTCAATGGGAATTGGTTATGCATACGAACTTATTAAAAACGGAGTCCAAACCGTTATGATAGCCGGCGGTGCAGAAGAATTTCACCCCGTACAAGCGGGGGTTTTTGATACGCTTTATGCAACAAGTATTAAAAATGATACCCCGAATCTGACTCCTGCCCCGTTTGATAAAGACAGAGACGGTTTGGTTATAGGTGAAGGGGCGGGAACATTAATCCTTGAAGAATACAATCATGCTATCGCAAGAGGCGCCAAAATTTATGCAGAAATTGTCGGTTTCGCTACAAATACGGATGGCACTCATATTACAAATCCAAATAGTGATGCAATGACAATTCTTATGAAAGAAGCATTAAAGTCTGCAAATTTAAAGCCGGAAGATATTTCATATATAAATGCCCATGGCACCGGTACAAAACAAGGAGATATAGCTGAATCAATTGCGACTTATAACGTGTTTGGCTCAAAATGTCCGATTAGTTCCATTAAAGGCTACACAGGGCATACACTTGGTGCATGCGGTGCAATTGAGTCAATACTTACTATAGAAATGATGCGTAACAGATGGTTCTGTCCGACATTGAATTTAAATAATCCCGACAAAGAATGTGCTCAATTGGATTATATTATGCACACAGGCAGAGAAATTGATGCAAAATATGCAATGACAAACAATTTTGCATTCGGCGGCATAAATACTTCTATAATTCTAAAACTTGTCCGTTAAAACATTTTGATGTACTACACAATTATTATTTAGACACAAATAGACTTTGTGTTTTACACAAATAATCGACAACAACAGCTATATTATAAACTGCCTCTGCTTTCTTGCTTAATAATTAAAACTCTTTCTCTGTAATATTGAAACCTGTAATCCCTTTCATAATCTATCCTCCTTTTGACACACAACACACTATCGGCAAAGATTAAGGAAAGCTAGTGAAAGTAAGAAAGAAGTTACATTCGGACATATGAATTATACAAGTTCTTGGTATTCGTATGAAGCTAATAGACCTTCTAATAGTATTAATTGTTCTTTTATTACTTTAGCATATGGAATAGTACCATTAAAATTATATAAATAATTTTGATTTAGTTGATTTTGTTTAATAAATTCAATAATTTTTTGTATCCAGACATTAAATTCGTAATCTCTTTGGAATGCTCCAGCATAATCTCCATATTGTTGATAATTTTGAAAATGTTGGATTGCATATTGAAGTAGTTCTTTTTCTTTTTTAATTAATTCAAGAATACAATCTTTTTGAGTTGTATATTTAGAAATCGCCTTATTGCTTCTTATCCACCCAATTTGTGGATTCCGTTCTATTTCTTGAGTCAATGCTGCCAAAACAAGTCCCTTTAATTCCACTTTATTATTGAACAATTGGCATAAATGTTCTTGTTGAACTTTCGTTCTAAATTTGCTAATATTTTCTAAATCTGTATCTTTTTTGCGACATTTATTGATATCACTACGTATAAATGCAAGAATAGGCTTATTTAAACTTTTAGCATAATCAAATTCTAATTCTGTATAACTTAAATTTAGTTTAGGATGTTGAGTACCATAACGAGCGCCTACGATAAGAATATAGTAATCACAACTTTCTATACAGCTTTTTATATGTTCAAACTGTTCTTTGCTACTTGCAACAAAAGATTCCATTCCTATTGGAATATTGTTTGTAATTAAGATTGCTTCTAGCGCTGCTTTTCTTTCATCTTGTAAATCTTCAAATGTTGAGCTTATGAAAATTTGGTATTTCTTATTGGACATGTATTACTCCAAATGGTTTAAAATGTTGTTTTCCAAATTTTGAATATTATATACCGTATCCAAAACATCGAAAGTTTCTTCAAGATTGTTTCTTGCACTATTCCAAGCACATCCGTCGGTAAACCAAATAAAGGTCACACCATCTATTGTTGCAACTTCTTGTGCTAAGGTTTTATAACTTCTTGCGGTTTCATTAAGTTTTGAACCACCACTTGAATAAAAATTTGTTTCGATTACATAAATTTGATTATCAGTTTTAATTACAAAATCAAAACGTTTTTCCATTTTGCCCTGATTAGAAATTGCAGAAAGGTTAACATTCCATTTTTCTTCAATTTCGTGGATATACATTTCCTTGAAGTAATTTTGTCCTTTAACAAACCCTGCTTTTTGAATGTAATCTTCAACTAGATTTTCCATCAAATGTCCGCCACGATTTTTTCGACCGTTACTGTCTAATCCTGTTTCAACACCTGTTGCATAGTCGACTAAATTGCTTACAATGTGGTTTTCCAATAAATCAAACAACTTAGTTTTCCTCATAAACATTTTATAATCATCTATGCTGTAGTTTTGATTCTTAAAAGAAAAATTATACTCTCCATCAGAATCTGTAACCGTAATTTCATTAGAGCGGACAGCTAGAAGCAATGGAATACATTTTAGAGTTTCAGGGTATTTTGTAATAATATCTTCAAAATCTTTTTCAATACTTTTTGAACCAACCAACGAATTTAAAATATTTAATTCTACTTTAATATCATCGACATTTTTATTTACTTTATCAAAATCCACATAGTAACAATAATCTGCAATACAAGGTCTAAATGTAGATAACCATTCTTTGAAATCTCTAGTCATAATTCCTCACTAAAACTTCTGTAATTTTGCCTCTGCCATCTGCATTTGCATTTATTGCACGAGATGCAAAAACTTTTTTAATTTCGTAATTTGCATATAATTCATTTACTAACTTTGTATCTGAATTTGAAAGCATAAATTTAACGCCCATTGAATCCAATTCATCACAAATATCGCGCAGTTTGAATTGCATATCAATATCAAACCCATCCTTTGTATATGATGTGAAGCTTGAATTTTCGTTTAACGGCACATAAGGTGGGTCAAAATAAACAAAATCGTCCTTTTGAACTTTGGTTAAAATTTCCGAGAAATCAGCATGTTTAATTTCTGTTCTTTTTAGAAGCCCAGAGCAATTTAATAAATTATTTTCATCAACAATTCTTGGATTTTTGTAATGTCCAAACGGTACATTGAATTGTCCTTGCGAATTAACTCTATACATACCGTTAAAACAGGTTCTGTTCAAATAAATAAAACGGCTTGCTCTTTCTATATTCGTCAATTCTGCATACTTTTCAGTTCTATCTATATTACGAAGCTCTAAGAAATATTCTTTTGAAACTTCATGTTTACTCAAATCATCAATAAGTTCATAAACATTATCTCTAACAACTGAATACAAATTTATGAGTTCCTCATTCATATCAGAAATGTAAGCCTGTTCCGGTTGTAACTCGAAAAACAAAGCTCCTCCACCAATGAATGGCTCAAAATAACGATTGTAAGAT
>JAJQFK010000057.1 GCA_021201175.1 Candidatus Gastranaerophilales bacterium
CACAAATTTATTCTGGCTTAGCTGTTGTTTAATATTTATTCGTGCAATTTTTGCATGCTACGACTACTTAATTCCTTCATATTTCGTAATAATTAATAGAAATATCTACAACTCAAACATCATCATTATCAATACTAAAATTTTCATTATTTGCTTCTCTTACAAAAAAGTTCCAGGCATTGTAGTAATCAGCAAGAGCATAAGTATATGCTATTAAAATCATTCTGTAGGATTCCTCCATTGAAAGAAGTGTTGTTAAATCGATTTTGCCTTCTTCGTAACTTTTTCTTGATACAGTAATTAATTCTTCCGAATCATGAAGGAGTTCATTATTGTAATAATTTAAATTAGTTTTTGCAGTAAGAAATTTTTCATAAGCTTTTCTCAAATCATTTAAAGCTTTATTTTCAACAGAAGCATAATTTAAATTAGCCTGTTCCAAATTAATTTTAGCATTGTTAATTTCAGGTAAGAATGAGTAAAAAATGGGAATGTTTATAAGATTTACAGCAACGTATGCACCGTGCTTAAATATTCCGTCGCCTGACTGCCCCGGATTTTGATAACCATAACCGCCTTGAAGTTCAAAATCCGGAATTTTTTGCCTGATAACAGTTACAAGACTTTTTTCCGCTATATCTATATTTTGAATGGCGATTTTTATATCAAAGCGATTTTTGATTGCTTTATCCGCAATAGAATCAAACTCCGGCATTTTTTCATAAGGTTTAGGAATTAAAAGCGGCATATAATTTTCGGTAAAAGAATCTTCAACGGTGTCGTAAAATCCGCCCGGGGAGTTTATTACCTTATTAAAATCGTATAAAGCTGTTTTTACATCGTATTCGGCGAAATTTACATCAGTTTTTATTTGATTCAAAAGAAGTTTTGCTTGCAAGACATCTATCTCAGAAACAGTTCCTTTTTTATTCATATCTTTAGCAACAATCAAGATTCTGTTTAATAAATCTTCTTGATTTTTCATAGTGGTCAAAACCGATTTTTTAGCAAGAAGATTAGTATAAGCTTCTCTTACGTCCATTCTTAAATCAGCTTCTAAATATGCAATATCAATATTTGAAAGTTCGTATTCAGATTGTGCAAGTTTTTTTCTTGCGCCGCGTTTGCCGATTTCAATTGTTTGAGAAACTCCAATTTGCTGCGGGTTTCCTTTTCCGGATTGCCCAAAATTATAAAATGTGTTAATTCCCGGATTTTGAAGCCTGTTTGCGGACTTAATATTGTTCTCTCTTATTTTTATATTGAGTCTTGAAGATTGAATATCTAAATTATTGGCAGCAGCAATCGATACAGCTTGCTGAATTGTTATTTTATTAGTTTCTATAATGGATTCGGCAGGCAGTGAACATAAAAATAAGATAATAAATAATAGTATTTTTTTCATTTTATAAAATATTATATTCAAAAAAATGCAAAATTGTAAAAAAAATATGTCAATTTACCTAATAATTATCTTTTGGAGTAAAAAACAACCTATTTTTGCAAAAAATGCAAAAAATGATAAAAAATTTTGCAAATTTGGAAATTTTTCCATAAAATATTTCAAATTGAGTATTAAAAATTAAAGGTTTTGTAAAAAAAATTTCACTTTTTCTATTTTTTTACAAAAAAGGTATGGACAAAACTCCAAAATTGAGTTATTATATCATGTGGTGTTAAAAGAGTTTGTAAAATTTTGGAGAAAGCGAGGTGCTTATGAACGTTAATGCTGTTGGGTTCCTGTTTGCGGACAAAATTAAAACGAAAGGTCTTGCAAAAGCTAATAATTATACCTGTACAATTTTAAAACAAGCCGGCGAGAATGATTACCTGCGAAAAACTATAAGCGCCCCAATAATAAAAAATACAAAAAATAATCTGGTTTCTTCTTCTGCTGCAAAATCTGATGTTTATTCGGCTCTGGATTCTATTTCAAAGAAAAACCCTGCTTCTAAATTTGTCGGGGCAACAATTAAAGACGGCGTAAAAGAAACAGAAACTCATTCCCTGCTTTCTGATAAGTTATATGCAGTCAGAACAAAAGACGAAAACGGGAAAAACCATTTTAGAATTCTAACTAAAAACGGTACAAAAAAATTATTAGAAAAGAATTTGAATATTACAGCTTAAAATGTCCGAGAAAATTTCGCGATACGGAACGGGAGCGAAATTTTTTACAAAACGAACAGCTGAACCAAAGGTTAAGCTTGTGAGCTTGTATCCGTCAGCGAAGCTGTTAGGTGAGTGACGCCTTGAAAAGGTGAGCCCCAATTTTTCGGTGACGAGGAGCGGAATTCCGGACGGCTGAAAGCCGGTAAGCGAACAGAAGAAGCCGGCAGGAGCGAAGCTCCAGAGGCGCTACTCTGTGAGCGCAATAGGAATTTCAAGAAGTCATCGAAAAATGCGGGCGACACTAGATTAAAAAAATCCGGCAAAAGCCGGATTTTCTATATATTTGTAAAAACCAAATAATATATAAACAGTCCTGCTAATAGCAGTATAAGTCCGCTTAATTTCATTAAAATTGATGAATATTTTGCAAGGACTCCTGAATGTTTTAATGTTGATGTAAATAATGCAAAAAATATTATTATAATACATTGCCCCAGTGCAAAACAAAAAAGCAGTAAAATTGAAAAAAGGATATTAGTTGAAAATGCAGCTAATGCCATTATACTTGCCAGTATAGGCGAAGAACACGGGCTTGCCGCTAACGCAAAAAATACACCGATTATAAACGGAAATACAATTAAACTGCCATTTTTATTTTGAGGCATTTTTTTTATCACGGCGGGAAATTGTATTTCAAGTATACCCAAAAGATTCAGCCCTAATATTACAATTACCGAAGCGAATAAAAGCCAAATAACTGGAGTCGCAAAACCTGTAAAGGCTTTGCCCGTGAGTGCACATATAACTCCGATTATACTCAAAACAAATGCAAGTCCAATAGAAAATGAAATCATTTGTATGAATAATTTCTTATTTCCTTCTTTTGAATACCCTCCGACATAACCTATAATTAAAGGAAGAATTCCTAAACTGCACGGCGATAATGAAGAAATTATTCCGGCAAGAAAAGATAAAATCAAAAGAGTCGGAACCATTACGGCACTATTTGCAGAGTACTGTGTAAATATCTGTATGATATTATCCATCTATAAGAACCTCTAATTTGGCGGTTAACTCCTCTTTTGGAACATATCCTTCTATTTTATTTACCTGAACATCATTTTTATTTAAAAGAATTATAGTAGGAACAAGTACTATTCCGTATTTCTTTATAGAATCCTGTACTTTTCTGTTTTTGTCCAGAGCATTTACTGAAACGAAATTTACTTTGCTTTCGTAATCTTTTTCTATTTCTTTAATTACTGTTTTCATTTTTTGACAATCCATACACATTGTAGATGTAAATGCAATGAGCGTAGGATTACTATTATCTTTTGCAATTGCATTTAAATCATTTGAATTTTTACTCATAATAAGATATACAAAAATCGGAATAATTAATATAAGTATGATAGTTATAATGTTTTTCATTTTTCCCTCCTGAAAATAACATTACACTAAGTTAGTATAAACTAAATTAACCGTTTAGGTATAATTTTTACATAATTTATGTGTAATAGCAGCATGCAATTTTGGGTACAAAAAAATATTAAACAATCTGTAACAAAGAATAAGTTTGAAACAAAGCGGGAGTCTTTTATTTATGGCTTATTTAAACTTAACTCAAATTAAAATTTTGTCCTCCGGACGGGGAAACTTTTTAAAAAAGTTTCACAAAATTTGTGCCGTAGAACTTCGTTCATTAATCAATTGTAACGCTCAACCAGAGCGGGTGAACTCACTTACGTTCAAACAGCGGATTTCGCGTAGGGCGGTGTCGAGTGTAACGAGCGAGCCCGAAGTAGCAACAGCCCGACCGAATGCAATAAGTCGTAAGACTTATGTAATGAGGTTGCAGGGGCTGTGCCGAAAGCGAAATTCAAGACGCACCCGCATTGCAGTTGTTTCGCTAACATTGATTATTCACTACGTTATAGGCACGTTGAATATCCACACTCAAACGTCTTTGCGAGCGCAACCGTCATTGCTGTATACAACTAAGCCGACAGGAGCAAAGCTCCGAAGGCGTTACTCTGTGAACGTAAAGGCATGGCAAAGACAGCACACAAAAATGCCGGCGCCGGATTGAATAAGAAAACAGCCGGCATGCCGGCTGATAAAAAGTATTGTATTTTGATTATTGGGAAAAGTTATTCGCCCAATACCTTTTCTACCTTGAGAAGTCGTTCTTCAAGTTCTTTATTTTTCTTCTCAAGCTGCTTGTTTTGAGCTTCAAGCTCTGTAATTCTTTTATCTAATCCGCATACTTTTGCGGTTAAATCTTGTACTTTATTAAACAGTTCTTTAATTGAATTAACCATTGCATAGAAGATGTCTTCTTGTCTGATTAATAAATATCCGTCTTTATCTTCTGTTACAGCGTCAGGGAATATCTTTTGCAACTGCTGCGCAATAACACCAACATGCGGTGTTTTCTTTTCATCATTTTTAAAAGTAAAGTTCTTAACCTCAAGCGCCATTATTTCCTTTAAGCCCGCTGTGTTATCGCCCGTGATGTTCTTGAGGCGAGCGTCGGAATTATCTTGAATGCCCCTAGCATAAACGTATTCATAGTTTGATGAATTTGAAGCACTTTTTACATATAATGGACCGTAAATTGTTAAAGATCTGTATGTTCGATCACTGCGAACTGAGCCACTGGTATCAGGCGTGCTTGTACCCATATTTCCATCCAGAAGTGGAGAATTAGGTATTTGACCTAATACAAACCGGTAATTGCTTGTACCTTCAGTGGTTGTTTGTGTCCCTATAAATATATTTCTCTCGCCTGCTGTAAAACAGCCGCTAGGTGAACTTACGCTATCATCGCCTGTACAACCGCCAGCTTGATACCCTAATGCAATATTAAAAGAACCTCCATTTAGATATCTCATTGTACGCCATCCAAGTACTGTATTACCTGCTGCTCTCCCGCCGCTTCCTGCATAGTTTGAAACATTTGAACTTCCTGTAACATTACTCATTGATTGGAATCCGATTGCTACATTATGATATACTGCACCTGTAGCATCTTGTAATACATAGGTGCCTATTGCTGTATTGGCATCGCCGTTTAATGAACCATTAGAGAAATTTTGCATTGCTTCATGTCCAATAGCCACATTGTCACCGGCATTAGTAAGCGAATATAATACATTATTTCCGATTCCAATATTATATTTCAAAGAACCGCTGGAAGAACTGCTATGTAATGCATTTGTACCTATTGCAATATTATCTTGACCGCTCGTTACAGAATCCATTGATTGATACCCAATTGCAATATTATTATCGGAACCATCTATGTTATATAATGCCCGATACCCCAGAGCTAAATTGTAGTCTCCCGTTTTATTGGAATACAAAGCAGAATTTCCCATTCCAATATTATTACTGCCGCTTGTGCCGGAATATAAAGCTTTTCTTCCAAATGCCATGTTATAACTTCCGAGGTTGTTGTATAATGATTGATATCCAATTGCAGTATTATACTCACCTTTTATATTTTTATATAACGATTCAACGCCCATTGCGGTATTATATGTTCCTGTGGTGTTACTATACAAAGACTTATGAGCAAGACCTATATTATAACTGGCTGTTGTATTACTATATAATGATAAATATCCCAGCCCTGAATTATATTTTCCTGTTGTATTGCTATATAATGAAAAATATCCCAGTCCGGAATTATAATTTCCTGTTGTATTGCTGTATAAGGAACGGCGCCCAATTGCAGTATTGTATGAGCCGGTGGTATTATTATATAAAGAATTACTTCCAAAACCCTGATTATATTTTCCTGTTGTATTGGTAACTAATGTTCCATGACCGATTGCCTGATTAAAAGTACCTTCTGTATTGTTATACAATGCGTGAAAACCTATTGCTACATTCCCATAACCGGAAGTATTTGAATATAATGCAGAATCACCCAGTGCCTGATTGTAATAACCGCTTGTATTACTATACAAGGAGTCATATCCAAGAGCTGTGTTATTATAGCCTACTGTATTGCTATATAATGCCCGATAGCCAATAGCAGTATTATATTGAGCTTCCGTATTGCTAAATAATGCTTTATATCCAATAGCAGTATTATATTGAGCCTCCGTATTATTATATAATGCTTGGCGTCCTATTGCGAGATTGTAAGAGCCTTTTGTATTCAAACGTAATGCACTATCACCAATAGCCTGATTAAAATTTCCTGTAGTATTACTATATAAAGAACCCAACCCGTAAGCTAAATTATAACTTCCGGTTTCATTAGAATATAATGACCTATAACCCACTGCAGTATTATGCGAACCTTTTGTGTTAGTGAATAAAGAATTATCTCCTATTGCCAGATTAAACATACCGTATGTAGTACAGCTACTTGCCATTGAAGGAGTAGTATTTGTAAGCGAATTTAATCCCATAGCAAGATTAGTTTCGTCGCCGGATATACGATTTGCCAGGCTTGTTGTACCCGTTGTTTCACCTTTTGTATAAAAAGAAATAAAAGGAGTTAAAGTTCCATCTTTTACAGGGCTTACAATGATTAACTTTGAACTATCGTTCTCCCCCCCCCCGTGGGAATTGACGATGTGCCTATTAATACCTGATTTGCGTTACCGGTACCAAACCATGCCGAACTGTTATCGTCCGTCCATTTCCATATCTGGTCTGAACTCTGCGCCGTTTTTCTTGTTATTACAGGCATGGCTGCTGCCATTACAATACTTATCACTA
>JAJQFK010000236.1 GCA_021201175.1 Candidatus Gastranaerophilales bacterium
TGGTATTCGGAAATATGGGCGACGATTGTGCTACCGGCGTTTCTTTTACAAGGAACCCCGCAACGGGCGAGAATAAATTCTACGGTGAATATCTTACAAATGCACAAGGCGAGGACGTTGTTGCAGGTATCAGAACTCCAAAACCAATTGCAGAGCTGAAAACAGAAATGCCCGCATTGTACAAACAGTATGTCGATATCGCTAAAAAATTAGAACTCGGCTATAAAGATGTTCAAGATATGGAATTTACAATTGAAAAAAGTAAATTGTATATTTTACAAACCAGAAACGGAAAAAGAACAGCAGCAGCCGCAGTAAGAATAGCGGTTGAAATGTGTGAAGAAGGTATAATAACTAAGGAACGCGCAATACAACTTGTAGACCCTTACAGTGTTAATCAAATTTTATTACCTTGCTTTGACACAAAAGCCCTTGAAGAATCAGTAAAAATAGCGCACGGAGTAAATGCATCACCGGGAGCCGCTGTCGGCAAAATAGTTTTTGATACGGAAGAAGCTGCAAAAAGAGGCGAAGCCGGAGAAAAAGTAATTCTGGTTCGTATTGAAACTTGTCCTGACGATATCCATGGAATGGCTGTTTCTCAAGGTGTTTTGACACTGAGAGGCGGGGCTACTTCCCATGCTGCCGTTGTAGCTAAAGGTATGGGCAAACCTTGTGTGTCAGGCTGTGAAGATATTAAAATTGATTTGGCTAATGAAACCTTAACCGGTGCTGATGGCAAAATCTATCATAAAAATGATATTATATCTCTTGACGGCGGAAAAGGTATTGTTATGGCGGGTTCGGTAAAACTCGTTGAGGCTAAAATTGATGACAATTGGAATAAATTCTTTACATGGGTAGATGAAATTAAAAAATTAAAAGTAGAAGCAAATGCAGATACTCCAAAAGATATCGAAAATGCTTTAAAATTCGGTGCAGAAGGTGTAGGGCTTTGCAGAACCGAACACATGTTTATGGATCCTGATAGACTTCCATGGGTGCAAAAAATGATTATAGCCGGAACGGAAGAAGCAAGAAAAGAAGCGTTGGATAAACTTCTTCCGATGCAATACAGCGACTTTTATGCAATGTTTAAAGCATTAGGCGATAAACCCTTAACAGTAAGACTTTTAGATCCGCCGTTACACGAATTTCTACCGGATAAAGAATCTTTAATTGCCGAAGTTGCAGCATTAAAAGCGTTAGGTAAAGATGCAAAAGAAAAAGAAGAACTGCTTCATGTTGTTGAAGGATTATCAGAATCTAACCCGATGATGGGCTTAAGAGGGTGCCGTTTAGGATTAACATATCCTGAAATAAATGAAATGCAGGTTAAGGCAATTTTTGAAGCTTGCTGTGATTTGAAAAAAGAAGGTATTGCCGTTAAACCCTGGGTAATGATTCCTTTAATCGGGCATGTTAATGAACTAAAAGTTGCTAAAGATATTTTAGTTCGTGTTGCAAAAGAAGTTATGAGTGCAAAAGGTGTTGAAGTCGATTATAAATTCGGAACTATGATTGAAATCCCCAGAGCTGCTCTTACTGCTGACGAGATTGCAGAATATGCGGAATTTTTCTCATTCGGTACAAATGATTTAACTCAAATGACGTTCGGTTACTCACGAGATGATGCGGAAGGTAAGTTCTTAAACAGATATGTTGAACAAAAAATATTACCCGCTAATCCTTTTACAACTATAGATACAAAAGGTGTAGGACAGTTAATTGAGATGTCTATGGAGAAAGGGAAAAAAGTTAATCCTTCTCTTGTCGGCGGTGTTTGCGGCGAGCATGGCGGCGACCCTGACAGCGTTAAATTCTGCCACAAAATCGGTCTGGACTATGTTTCTTGTTCTCCGTTCAGGATTCCGCAAGCAAGATTGGCTGCGGCTCAAGCTGTAGTTGAACAATAAAATTAATACTAAACAAACTAAAAACGGAGGCACTTAAATGCTTCCGTTTTTTAAAGCTAAAAATAATATTGTTGAGGAAGAAACCCCAAACCTTGCTCCATTTCGGGCAGTAGCGTCATTGCAATGACGCTGATGCTTTCAGTTTCCGCAATGGACGTAGTTGTTGTAGTTGCAAAGTTGCGATTTTTTCAATATTCCTACGTGCGTGCCTATAACGTAGTGAGTAATCAATGTTAGCGAAACAACAGCGGAGCGGGTGCTTATTGCATTCGGTCGGGAAACAGCGTCATTGCGAGGGCTTTAGCCCGTGGCAATCTCTGACATATCTAGGACTGGATTGCTTCGCTATCGCTCGCAATGACGACACCGCCCTACGCGAAATCCGCTTCTTGGATTTACTCCACGCTCGCAGAGTTTCACCTTCGGAACTCCGTTCCTGCCGGTTCAATCCGCTCGCTATCCGGATTTCATCCATCCGTAAATCCGCTGTCTGAGCACGTAGTGCGAGTTATGCCGCTCTGGTTGAGCGTTACAATTGATTAATGAACGAAGTTCTACGGCACAAATTTTGTGAAACTTTTTTAAAAAGTTTCCCCGTCCGGAGGACAAAATTTAAATTTAAATAATCTTTAAATAAGTCATATACAAAAGATTTCCGCTTTTGTTCAAACTTATTCTTTATTACAGGGTGTTTAACATTCTTTCTTGCAAACAAATTGCATACAACAACTAATCAAGTTTATAATAAAATATTTCAATGTGTTCCGGTTTAATTCAGAATTTAGCAAATGTCTACGGCTTATTTACCATATTCACATCCTTATCAGATATTAGAATAGAAAACAATAACCGGTAGTCAATAAACAAAAGAGGCAAAGGTTAAAACCTTTGCCTCTTTTATTTTTCAATTTATTATTTTTTATTATTCTTCGTCTTCTTCAATTTCTATCTGACTTGCTGCTGCGAATACATCTATCAATGAAGTTCTTGTATCTTGTATATTTGTATTGTTGTTGTATGTTTCAGGTTGTCTGGGAAGTTTGTTTAACATTTGTGATTGATCTTCATCTACTATAACGATTGATGTATTGTTTTCTGCTACAGGTTCAACTGATGGTGTTACAGGCGCTGTATATGGTCTTTTGTTGATTAATAAGATTTTTTCATCGCCATTTCCGTATTGAATATGATGTCTTAATTGATAGTTATCATCTACAATTGTATCAGATGCCGTTACTTCGTAGCTGTCATTAGTTGTATTTGATGTAAATGTTCCGTTTGCTACATAAATGTATGAACGTTCACTGTCATCACCTGAAATTTTTTCTTCGGTTGTGTAAGGTAAACCTGCAATTACTTTATCTGCATTTAATGTCATATCACCGTTTTTAGCAACTAATCTTGATACTGACAACGTACCGTCTGTAGTAATAGTCACATTGTTTTCTGCTTCTGCAACTAATCCTTTTGCTCTATTACCGACATTTGCAAGTTCTGCGTTAATATCATTGCCTGCATATAAATTTGTTTGAGAATCGTTTACATCAAGACCTTCAGCGGTTAAATCACCTGCGGCCGTTAATGTTATTGCGCCTTTATCGCCTGCTGTTAATGAAGAATCTTGAGCCAATACATACCCTGATGTTGCTTCTGCATTAATAGAATCTGAAGCGTTTACGTTTGCTTTGTATAACCAGATGTTTTCAGCATTCATATCAACATTTTCCGCTGTTACATCAGAACCGTAAATTTGTGCTCTGTCTGTTCCGTTTAACTTAACATTTGCGCCGTTAACTATAGAACCTTGCTGAATTGAAGCAATTCCGCCGGCTGTTAATGTTACATCACCGCTTGTATTTAATGTTGAATCATCAACAACAACATCTCCATTGCTTGATGTTAATGTTATATTTCCGTTTTCTGTTGTCAAAGTGCTTGAACCTACAGAAACCTTTTCGCCTGCTTTAATTACTATATTTCCGGAAGCTGTTCCGTTAGATACAGATTCAAGAGTAGAATCTTCCATAACAATTTTATTTGAAGCTGTTAACCAGATGTTTCCGTCATTACCGGATACTGCTTTTGTCGCTTTTAATGTTGCGCCGTTCAAATTGATTTCGCTGTCTGAATCTGTTGAATAGTTTCTTACATCAATGTGTCCGGATTCTATTGCACCGTTTAATGATATTAACATTTTATCTGATGATGCAGTTGCATCTGTTACATTTTTTACTGCGCCGTTATTGTAATATGTAAAATTAACACCGTCTGCTGTTACTAATTTTACTTTTCCGTATGAATCATCTCCTACATTTGCTGCGGTATTTGTAGAGATTTTTGAACCGGCATATTGTGTTATGTTATTTGAGGCAAATGTAACGTTTTTATCTCCGTATATATTTGCTCCATCCATTACAATGATTCCGTTATCTGATTGATTAGAACCTTTTTGTAATATCAACTTATTATTTTCTTCATCATAGGTTCCATCTAATGTTGATACTGTGAAAGAATTTAAGTTAACATTAGCGCTGCCGCCGAATAATACACCGTTAGGGTTAATTAATATTACTTTACCTGTATCTGCATAACCGCAACCAGAACATCCGGAGTTTGTAATGTTACCGTAAATTTGTGACATACCGCCTGATGCACTTACTAAGTTTAATGATGTCTGGTTATGTGCCGTAAATTCATAGTTTACTGTTGCATCAGAACCAATATTATATGAGTTCCAATTAACTGTTCCTAAACTTCCTTGTCCGCCTGTTGTCTGTACATTCATATAATTGTCGGAAGGAGTTGTTATTACTGAATTTGTTGAACTGTTATAGCTTGGTAATGTATTTGCACTTACATCTGCAAAAACGGGAGAAACACTCATTGATGCAAAAATTCCAACTGCGATTGTTGAACTTAATAATTTTTTCATGCTTTTTTCCTTTTATTTATAATGCTTATTATGTACTAATTATAAATGCTGTAAAAACAAAAATTGCTAAAGTATAACAAAATGTTAAGTTTTATTACTTCTAATTTTCTGATTTTACTAAAATAATCTCTCTTATATACTACTATAAAAAAAAATTTTTGAATTTTATTAACAATTTTTTTTCAAATTTTAACAATTATTTACAAAATTCGGTCAAAATTCAAAATTAACAAGCCTTGAATGAATCAACATTTATTCCTTCAGAGAATTTAGAGCCGATACAAATATAATTTATCCCGAAAGATTTCATTAAATCATGCTTATAAAGGTTTCTACCGTCAAAAATAACTTTATCTTTTAAAGATGTTTTAATTTTTTCAAAATCGGGACGAATAAACTCATTCCATTCAGTCATTATAATTAAAGCATTAGCATTATCCAGAGCATCATAAGAAGTATCTGTATAAGTAATTTTATCCTGAAAAATTAATTTTGCGCTATCAAAAGCCTGCGGGTCATACGCCTGAATTTTAACCCCGCGATTTAGTAACTCATTTATCACCGTAATAGCCGGTGCTTCTCTCATATCATTAGTTTTAGGCTTAAAAGCTAATCCCCATATTGCGAATGTTTTATCTTTCAAATCATAATTATAGTAACTAAGAATTTTATCTATAAATAATTTACGCTGATTAATATTAACATACTTCACCGCTTCAAGTATTCTGCTTTCACAATTATTTAATTTAGCTGTTGATATTAAAGCACTGACATCTTTAGGGAAACATGAACCTCCAAACCCGATACCGGGGAATAAAAACTTGCTTCCGATTCTTTCATCCGCGCAGATTCCCAAACGAACTTTTTCAATATCTGCACCAACCTTTTCACATATATTTGCCATTTCATTAATAAATGAAATTTTAGAAGCAAGGAATGCATTTGCAACATACTTAGTCATTTCAGCAGACTTTACATCCATAAATATTATTTTATTCTCCGACTGCGAATATGGCATATAAATTTCTTTCATAATTTCAGTAGCTTTAGGAGAATCCGAACCAATTATGATTCTATCAGGGCTAAGAAAATCTTCTACAGCGGCACCTTGTTTTAAAAATTCCGGATTAGAAACAATATCAAACGATACTTGTGTATTAGCCTTTATTATTTCTGAAATTTTTTCCGCCGTACCGACAGGAACTGTAGATTTATTTACTATAACTTTGTATTCATTCAAACATTTGGCAATTTGTTCCGCAACACTTTTAACGGCAGAAAGGTCGCAAGAACCGTCAGTATCTTGTGGTGTAGATACTGCAATAAAGCATACTTTTGAATTTGTAACAGCATCATTCAAATTAGTTGAAAATCTTAATCTACCCTCTTTAACATTGGATTTTATTAAATCCTCCAATCCGGGTTCATAAATTGGGATTATTCCATTTTCAAGTTTTTTTATTTTATTTTTATTGTTATCAACACAAATTACAATATTACCCATATCTGCAAGACATGTACCTGCAACTAAACCTACATAACCCGTACCTATTATACAAATATTCATATTTCCCTCCGGTAAATATTCTATCATAAAAAACAAATTTGACATTTAATAACTGTTGACTTATGTTAACCAAATACAGACAAACTAGCAATAATTTTTCTTTATGAGTATTAGAGAAAATATGAAAATAAGTTCAATTGAAAACTCTTATAAACCAAAATCATTTAAGTCTGCGACTGTTTGTATAAACGCATTTTCTGATACACACGGAGAATTGGAACTTGCAAATAATGCCCTTGAATCAATCAGACACAGACAGCAGGATTTATTTTGCAAAGACCCAAAAGGAAGTGCAAATATTCTGGCAATTTGCGGCGATTGGTTTATGGATACGGGCAGCACCTGATATTTATATAATCCTAAAAAAACTAGCGGAGCTTTTCAGCTGGATATTA
>JAJQFK010000153.1 GCA_021201175.1 Candidatus Gastranaerophilales bacterium
ATTTTTATTAACTAAGAAATAACTATACTTAATAAAAGTATATATTATTAATCATAAAATTTCAACTTTTTTTTATCAGATATTGTTAGGAATCCTGTCTAACAACAAAATCAAAGATTTTCTCGCAATAACGCTGTTGTTATGGTAGTAAAGTGTATTTTTTTACAAAAATAGCAGTTATCTATGTGTTGCAGTAGGCAAGCGTGCAATTTATTGCACGAATCAATATTAAAAAACGATAAGCAAGAATAAGTTTGAAACAAAGCGAGAGTCTTTTGTATATGGCTTATATAAACATAGTTTAAATTCAAAATTTTGTCCTCCTGACGGGGAAACTTTTGCCGTAGAGCTTCGCTCTCTTTTGTGTCTACTTTTTTGGGCGCAGTTCACTATTTATTAAGTATTAGATATGTACAAGCAGCACCATTCCAACCATGGCTTGATGTATCTGAACAATATTTTGAAACAGAAGTTAAGAGTGTACCATTTGCTCCCATCGGAAGGAGTTCTCCCGTTTCCATTAGCTGAAACATAAATAAATCCTTGCCCAGCCTATTAGGTTTTTTGCTGTACCCGTTTACATCAACAGAGACTACTCTGTAGACTGTATTTTGATTCCCTTCAAACAATAATAGAGAACCGTCGCTTAATACAAATTGCCCGTCATCAAATAAGTTATAATCCATAGTTTTGCCATTATATGTTTTATAATTATCTGAATTTCCTTCATCTTCGGAATTAGCTCCGTCCATCGGTACACACAATGAATTTAATCTTGTTTCACCGCAATCATACATAATATTAAGATATGGTTTTATGTATGATTTAATATTACCACAATCAGAAGGTAAAAGCCTTCCGCCATTATCGGCCTGGTATCTGTCTAATGCCTGCTTTAAAACCGAATAATTTTTCTTTAAACCTGCTTTTAATGCTTGTTCTTGATAATTTGCATATAAAACAGATAAAGATATTGCCGCTATAACGCCAATAATAACAAGAACAACAAGAATTTCAGAAAGAGTAAAAGCTTCAAAATGTTTATTATATCTGCTCCGATTCGTATCTGAATCCCGTTTTACCCCCCCCCGTCAAGATTTTAAGCATTTTAAATTTCCTTTCGCGAAATACAAGACGATAATAACATATTTCTATTTTTAAAACAAGTAATGCCGTAGTACTTCTAATTGAAATAAAGAGAGAGGCGTTAGTTTATGCGTGTAATTTTTTAAGGGGAACAAAAATTGTACTTTAGACACTTAAAAATAATTTTATATATTTATTGCAAAAAAAGAATTATCCATTTTTAATTAATTTAGAATTACGAACACAAAAAAAAACCACTTAACAAGTGGCTAATTTCTGCATCCTAATGGTCTTTTTTGTGTTTATTATTTAGGAGTTTATATGTGTTCGGGGTTGTAATATTTCATTTAGTGTTTTGCATACACTTAAATCTTACATTATTATTATGGCACATATAAAATTATTGTCAACCCTTGTCTTTTATGTGTTAAGTTTTATGAAGTTTTCATAAAGAAAACGCTTTGAAAAATATCAAAACGTTTTCTTATAATTTTTATAAATACAATAGAAACTTATAACTAAGCCTCATATACATAAGCTAACAAAGAAGCTTCTCTTGCTTTTTTTACAGCTTTAGCTAATTTTCTTTGATGTTCGGCACAAGTACCTGTAATTCTTCTCGGAAGAATTTTTCCTGCTTCTGTCAAATATTTTCTTAATTTTTGGGCATCTTTGTAATCAATTACTTCTACTTTATCTGCACAAAAATTGCAATTTTTACGTTTTTTCTTGTCTATTTGTTCTTTTGCCATTATATTTTCCTCTATTTACTATTTTTAATCTAAAAAGGGATTTCTTCTTCCCCTATAAGTACCTCATCCATTTCTTTTTCTGCAAATTTAACAATTTCACCGTTTGCATTTTGAGCTGCATTCTCTTTATGCCCGGAAGAACCAATAACTTCAAAACTCGACAAATCAAGCTCAATTACTTTTTTTTCGGTTCCGTTTTCTGCCTGTACTGCGGTAATTTGCAATCTACCCTCTATTGCAATCCTGTCACCCTTAGAGATTGATTGTTCAACGGAGTCAGCGTTATTTCCCCTTGCAATTACTCTTATTAATGACTGTTCTTTTTCATCAATATTAAGAGTAAAAGTCGTTACGGGGATATTATTTCCGGTAAATCTCTTTTCGGGATTTCTATATACAGTACCTGATAGAACAGCTTTTGCTATTGACATTCTTGTTAACCTTTATGCTTTTACTTCTGTTGTTTCGAGAAGTATTATTCTTAAAATAGTTTCATTAAGTCTTAACTGTCTGTTAAACTTTGCAACCTGATTAGGTTCCATTTCAAAATTATGAACAGCGAAATAACCATCTCTGTAATCTTTAATATCATAAGATAATTTTTTGCGTCCCATTTTGTCTGTTGATATAACTTTTCCTTCTAAAGAAACAATGGTTTCCTCAATCTTTGCACATAATTTATCATATTCTTCCGAATCAATATTCGGTTTTATTATTGATAATAATTCGTAAGTTCTCAATTTTTTTCTCCTTGACTTTAAATTCTTACTCAAAAGTATTTTAACATAAACAATTTTAAATACAAACATTCCGTTTATTTTATGTTAAAATAAATTGCGATATGGAAAAAATAACACTTGCCGGCAAAAATTTACAAGAACTTGAAGCATTTATGATTGACAAAGGTCAATCCAAATTTCGTGCAAAACAGCTTTATAACTGGATTTATTTAAAATCCGTAAAAGATATAGATTCCATGACTGATTTATCAATATCTGTCAGAGAAATGCTAAAAAAAGAAACTCAAATGTCATCAATATCAATAAAAGATAAACAAGTAAGCCATGACGGTACAATGAAATATTTATTTGAGCTTTCTGACGGAAATTTTACTGAAGCGGTATTGATGAGATTTGACAACAGAGCAAATCTTACGGCATGTATAAGTACACAAGTCGGATGCCCTATGGGGTGCAGCTTTTGTGCCACTGCCAAACTCGGTTTTAAACGAAATCTTCAAGTTGATGAAATTATCCAGCAAATATATTTAATTCAGGCTGATACCGGTTTAAAAGTCACGAATATTGTATATATGGGACAAGGCGAACCCTTATTAAATATGGAGAATCTTTTAGCCTCAATAAAAATATTCAGAGAACAATTCCAAATAGGGGCAAGAAGGATAACTGTTTCTACTTGCGGCATAATTCCCGGAATTAACAAACTTGCCGAAATGGACTTTCAGTCAACACTTGCAATTTCACTGCATGCGCCTAATCAGCAGGTGAGAAAAGACATCATGCCGGTTGCTAAAAAATACGAATATGATGAATTAATAAAATCCTTAAAACAGTATACTGAAATGACCGGCAGAAGAATAACAATAGAATATGTACTCATCAAAGGTATAAATGATTCGGTTGAAAATGCAAAAGAACTGGCAAAGAATATTATAAAACTAAAAAGTAATGTAAATTTGATAGTTTACAACGAAAATGAAAAAAGCCCCTACAAAAAGCCCACGGGAGATACAATTCAGAAATTTAAATATATATTAGAGGCGGCAGGGAAAAAAGTTACTATAAGACTTGAGCGCGGTGCAGATATTGACGCAGCTTGCGGGCAGTTGAGCGCTAAATTTTCAGCTAAGGATTAAATTATTTTCTTTTTAAATATTCAATCTTTAACCGGAAATGTTACAAAAAAGTAACCTTTGAACATGCTCGTCTTATGTGTAATATAATAATGCATGTTTAAAAATATGGATAATTAAAATGAATTTAGTTACAAGCTATGATACTGCAAGTAAAACCGGCATGCCTGCTGTTTCAACTTCACCGCGAATTAAATCCTCAACTGCCGGTTCTTATGTTAAAGACTCCCCACCTGATACTTTAGAAATTTCCAAAGAAAATAAAAAACAAGTAAACAAGAAGAATATATTTTTAGCCGCAGCAGCAGTGACAGCAGTTGTTTGTACCGTTGCTTATGCTGCATTAAAAAAGAAAAATATAAATCAGGGTTCAATTAAAGCTGCCGTTGGCAATTCAAAGGCAGAAATTCTCAATAAGCGCAATATGCAGGATGCAAGAAATTCGTTAATAACAAAAGTAAAGGAAGAAGGCGTTTCGGGCGCAAATGGTGTATGTTTTTTCGGTCCAGCTTCCGAAGGTAAGACGAATACTATAGAAAACTTCTTAACAGAACTTAAAAACTCCGGCTACCATATAGAGCGTACTCCCGGAGCAGATGAAGCAACAATTGAAGAAATAACAGGTTCAATAAATAATTTCATGAATGCGGCAGCCGAAAGGTTTGAAAAAACAAAAGAAAGAACAGTTATTTTTGTAAAGGATTTAGATAAAATTGCGCCGGACAGAACGGTTACTCATCAAAAAAATGCAATAGGTTCTTTGTTAAAATCAGAAAAAGGAAAACAACGCGGATTTAGCATGGTCTATGATGCGATAAATCCTAAGAATATAGACCCCGCTGTAAGAAGACCCGGCAGAGTGGAACATCTTATACTTGCAGAACCTTTGGAAACAGAATCAAAGGAAATCTGGCTTCAATTCAAAGATTTTGTTTCAAATTTCGGTCAAAAAGACAATATGAAATCTTTTGCTGATAAAGCAGATATATGGGTTTATAATAAATTAAAGGCATTATTTTGATTATTAGTGCATTAAATGGTTCTATTCCGTTAAAAAATTCTTATACCTCCAATAAAAAATCTTCAAAACAACAAACAACAAACCCTATTCAAAAGAATATATCCCAATCAAAAGAAGAAAATTCTGTTAAAAATCGAAAAAATGCATATAGCCCGAGTTTCGGAATGGATCCGTTTTTTATTATGGCATGCGCTCTTTATGGCGGGTTTTATGCTTTAACTTGCAGTATCGCGATGTATCAAACTGAAAAAATGGACAAAGAAAGAGCCGAAGAACGATTAAAATTAGCACAGGAACAGAATAAAAGAATAAAACAAACTTCTAATGAACTGGGAGTAACAGCAGAAGAGGCAGAAACATATTTATATGATTTCATAAGCCGTGCAGAAATAAAGCCATCCAATGACGGGAATGAGATTGGATTGAATGCAGTAAGGGGCTACGGAGTCGAAAAATACAAACTTGCTGTAGATTTTATTGCTCCCGTAATTTCTGCCCAAGAAACAAAAAATACATCAAGAGTTCCAAACGGCATGATTCTTTACGGACCAACCGGCGGCGGGAAAACTTACATGTCTGATAAAGTTTGCGAACATCTTGAACATTTTGGAACAAAAACAACTAAAATAGAACTTGATCCTATAGATCATGAAAAGAATTGTGAAACTATTCAGAAAGCATATTTCGACGGAATACAAGATTATAAAACTACCGGAAAATTTACGGTAATTAATTTTGTAAATGATGTGGATAATTTATTGCCGGATAGACGATATGATAATAGCGCAAAAAAAGAAATCGGTTTACTTTTAAGATATACGGAAGATAGTGCTTCTAAGGGTGTTGTTTGGCTTGCAACCGCAAACAACCCGAAAGATATTGATCCCGCTATCTTACGACCGGGGAGAATGGATTTTAAACTTCCTGTCGGGAATATGGAAAAATTTGCAATTGCGGATATGGTTAAGTATTCGCTTATAAAATATGATGAGTATGATAAAGATAAAAAATTTAAATATGATAAAATAGTTAATTTTATTGATGAAAATAACCAGAATTTTACCCCATCCGAACTTGAGTTTTTTGTCGAATCGGCAAAAAATCATAAAGAAAATCCAAATGAAAAAATTAATGCAGATATGGTTTTAGCTGAAATGCAAGAGTATATCGGAAATGATTTCCAAACTCTTGATGAAAAAACAGTAAAAAAGTTTAAAGAAGATCAATTTTATATGGATACTATAAAAAACCAAAAAGAAACTGACTAGTTTGTTAGAATATCCGAAAGAATCAGGTTGACTGAATAAAATTGTCCGAGAAAATTTCGCGCTAAGGAACGCGAGCGAAATTTTTGAGTGGCGCCTTGAAAAGGTGAGCCCCAATTTTTCGGTGACGAGGAGTCATCGAAAAATGTGGGCGACACTAGATTATGTATTTGCTTGCACTGTTTTTTATTTGTTTTACAATAATATTATGGTTTGAGAATGCGGAGGCATGTCGTATTTTTGACCAAATTTAGTTAAAAAAGATAAAGGAGAAAACTATGCCAAAAATGAAAACTCACCGCAGCGGCGCAAAAAGGTATAAAATTACTGCCGGCGGTAAAATTTTAAGAAGAAAAGCCGGAAAGGGTCATTTACTCCAACACAAAAGTGCTTCCAGAAAAAGAAAACTTTCTTCTATGATTGAAGTTTCTGCTACTCATAAGAAACTTGTACTTAAAGAACTTCCCTATGCGAAGTGTTCGGGTTAGAAATTAAAGAAGAAAGGAAATATTAAAAATGAGAGTTAAACGCGGTAATGTCTTAAGAAAAAGACATAAGAAAATATTAAAATTAGCAAAAGGTTTTAAAGGCGCAAGAAGCAGAATATTTAAAGTTGCTAATACGGCTGTAATGAAAAAATTAAAATATCAATACAGAGATAGACGTCACTTAAAAAGAAATATGCGTCGTTTATGGATTATAAGAATAAATGCGGCTGTTAGACAATATGGTTTAAGTTATTCTA